>JAGWMH010000047.1 GCA_028871775.1 Betaproteobacteria bacterium | reverse complement strand
GCCTCAACGGCATGGGCAGTTTCACGCTGCGCGTTACTGCTATTGGCGGCAATACCGTGCTGGCCGGCATCGTCCGCCTGGTGGATCACGCGCAGGGAGCCAAACTGCCGGTGCAGAAGCTTGCCGATCGCATTTCGGCGCGCTTCGTGCCGGCGGTCGGCGGCATTGCCGCGCGCACGTTCAGCGGCTGGCTGCTGGCCGGCCATCCTGTGTCGCGCGCGCTCGCACACAGCGTCGCCGTGCTGCTGATCGCCTGCCCGTGCGCGCTGGGTCTGGCCACGCCTACCGCGATCATGGTCGGCACCGGCCAGGCGGCACGTCGCGGCATCTACATCCGCAACGGCGTAGCGCTGGAAACCGCCTCCCCTCTCACCACCGTGGTGTTCGACAAGACCGGCACCATTACCGAGGGCAAGCCGGTGGTCACCGATTTCCTCAATGTTTCCGCTCTCGATGACACCCAATTGCTGGCACGCGTGGCGGCGGCGGAACATTACTCCGAACATTTTCTGGGGCGGGCGATCGTCGCCTATTGCCGCGAGCGCAACGCGCCGGAAGCCAAAGTCAGCAACTTCGAAGCGGTGGCAGGGCGGGGCGTGCGCGCCAGACACGGCAGGAGTTCCATGCTCATAGGCAATGCTGCGCTGCTGGAGGAAGACAACATAGCCCTGGGCGAGTTAGCCGTGCAGGCCGAGATTTTCGCCAACCAGGGCAAAACGCCGGTGTTTGTGGCGCTGGGCGGCAAGACGGCAGCGCTGTTCGCCATAGCCGACCAGCCGCGCGCGGGCGCACGCGCCGCCATCGCCCTGCTGCATCGCCTGGGTGTCGAAACGATCATGGCCACCGGTGACGTCGAGGCCGCAGCCCGCCACATCGCCGCAGAAGTGGGTATAGACCGGGTTATTGCGCGTGCCACCCCCGCCGACAAACTGGCGTTGATTCGCGACCTGCAGGCACAGAGACGGCGCATCGGCATGATCGGCGACGGCATCAACGATGCGCCGGCGCTGGCCGCCGCCGATGTCGGGTTTGCCGTCGGCGGCGGGGCGGATATTGCGCTGGAAGCCGCAGACATCACACTGGTTGGCGGAGACATCGCCCGCGTCGCCGCCGCCATTGAACTGTCGCGGCGCACGATGCAGATTATTCGCCAGAACCTGTTCTGGGCGCTCGGCTACAATGTGGTGTCGATCCCGGTCGCCGCCGCCGGGCGGCTCAGCCCGATGATCGCCTCGGCGGCGATGGCGATGAGTTCGGTGTCGGTAGTCACCAATTCGCTGCGTCTGCAGCGGGATTAGGCGTACGTCATGGAGCATGCCCACCACCATATTCCCGAATTTTCCTACTGGCTCGCCTTCATGACCGGCATTCTCGGCAGCGGCCACTGCCTTGGCATGTGTGGCGGCCTGGTGTCGAGCTTCTTCATGCGCCTCGGCGCGCGGGCCTATGCACCCTATCTGGCGTACCATGCCGCCCGTGTCACGATTTACGGTCTGATCGGACTGACCGCCGCCACACTGGGCGCGGTGCTGGTGCAGACCGGCATTTTCGGCAAGGCGCAGGGCATCCTGCAAATTGTCGCCGGCCTCGTGGTGATCCTGCTCGGTTTCGATCTGCTAGGCCTGTCACCGATACGCAACACATTGCGTTTTGCACCGCTCGACTGGCTGCACCGGCAGTTTGCCGCTGCCACCCAGCGCGGCCCGGTGATCGGTGCCAGCATCGGCGGCGCAATCAACGGCCTGATGCCCTGTTCGATGACCATGGCTATGGCGGTGCAGGCTACCACTGCGCCCAGCCCGGCTGAAGGAGGCTTGTTGCTGCTGGCTTTCGGTGCCGGCACGCTGCCGTCTATGCTCACCGCCAGTTTTCTGTTCGGCAAGCTGGGGGTGAAAACCCGCGGCTGGCTGTTGCGCGGCGCGGCGCTGCTTGTCATCGTGCTCGGTTTTACTACGCTGTGGCGCGGCATTCGTTTCTACGCCAAGATGTGATGCACAAGCTGGCGAACTGGTGACGCCTATGGCCTGTCGTATTCATTGCGGAAGAGCTGGAGGGATCGGAAGCGTGTCCTTGAACCTTGTAATCCCGGATTCAGATGCGCCTTTAAAAACCGCGTGCGATAATTGTTTGAAGCGCAATGAGCTTTCGGATACAATGCGCGGCCTTAGAAGCTGTTTCAAAAAATCCGCGAGCGGCTGTCAGGTGGGGGAGGCAGGAGCGCAGGAACCGGAGTGTACATGGAAGTACATGAGGATTCCGAGCACCACCCGACCCCGCATCACAGTCGCGCAGCATTTTTTCAAACAGCTTCTTACAGGCGCGTAGCTCAGCTGGTTAGAGCACCACCTTGACATGGTGGGGGTCGTTGGTTCGAGTCCAATCGCGCCTACCAACAAATATCAAAAAAAATACCTGTGCCTCATCCTGAAAGCCGCCTGCCAGCGGCTTTTTTATTGTCGTTTTGCGTTATGCCGCAATATACACAGGCACTGCAAGCGGTGGCGGGATGAGCAGGAATTTTTTCATCCGGCTGAATTTGCGGTAGAGTAGTGCAGCTTGTAACTAACCGGGAAGGCTATGAAAAAATTTGTCTTGTGCTGCTTGCTGATATTTATTTCTCCGGCTGTATGGGCGGAGCTGGAAGTCATTCCCCTGCGACACCGCAACGTGGAGGATGTGCTGCCCATCATCCGCCCCTTGCTGGATCATGATGGCGTGGCGAGCGGCATGAACAACCAGCTCATCCTGCGCACCTCGCCGCAGAACCTGGCCGAGATCAGGAAGCTGCTGGAAAGCATAGACACCGCGCCGCGCCGCCTGAGAATCACCGTGCTGCAAAATGTGGACAGCGATACCGTGAGACGCCTCACCGAAGTTTCCGGCAGTGTCGGATTGGGCCGCGATGCGCGCATCAGCGTGACCGGCGGTGCGGGTGCTGGTGGCCTGACGGTGGAGGCGGGGCAGGGTGCGGATCGTGTGCGAGGCCGTATTGTCAGCACAAAGTCGCTGGAAGATGACAAAAAGACCCAGCAAATCCAGGTGCTGGAAGGCGGCCGCGCCCTGGTGAGCGTGGGGCAATCGGTTCCTGTTTTGCAGCGCCAGGTAGTGCAGTCGCCGTGGAATACGCAGGTGACAGAAAGCACACAATACCAGAATGTGACCAGCGGCTTCTATGTGCGGCCGCGCCTCAGCGGGGATCGGGTAACGCTGGAAATCAGCGCGCAGAACGATGAGCTCGCCCCCAACTCCGGCAATCCGCCCACCGCCCGCGTGCAGCAGGTGACCACCACGGTCTCCGGGCGGCTGGGCGAATGGCTGGTGCTGGGCGATATTTTACGGCAGACCGCGGGCGAAGGTTCGACCCTCTCTTCGCGCAGCGCGTCGGATGTGCGTGAGCGGCGCGATGTGCTGCTGAAGGTGGAGGAAATTAATTAGTGACCGAAAAACTTGTCATTCAAACCACATCAAAGCCGGCATCTTCGACGGCCGCCTTGAATTGTGCCGGGCTGGCCTTCACTGGGTCGTAGGTCACGGTGGCGCGGTTCTGCTCCAGCGAAACTTCCACCCCGGCCACGCCCGGAGTTTTCTGCAGCACATTCTTGACGTTGTTTACGCAACCGTTGCAGGTCATGCCGCGGATATTGAGTTGTATGGTTTCCATCTGTTTTCTCCGTTAACGCTTCGCATTATAGGGCTGCCAGCGCCTGAGCAACAGAGCGTTGCTGACCACCGACACCGAACTCATCGCCATCGCTGCGCCAGCAATCACCGGGTTGAGCATGCCGAGCGCCGCCAGCGGGATACCCAGCACATTGTAAGCGAAGGCGAAGAACAGGTTCTGGCGGATTTTTTTCAGCGCGGTGCGCGAAAGGGAGATGGCATCCGCCACGCTCATCAGGTCGTTGCGCATCAGGGTGATGTCCGCCGCTTCGATGGCGATGTCGCTGCCGCTCTTCATGGCGAAGCTCACGTCCGCCGCGGCCAGCGCGGGCGCGTCATTGATGCCGTCGCCCACCATGCCGACCTTTTTGCCTTCCGCCTTGAATGATTGCACGTGTGCGGCCTTGTCCTGCGGCAGGACTTCGGCGCGGAATTCCGCAATGCCTGCCTGCCGCGCGATTGCCTGCGCGGTGGCGGCGTTGTCGCCGCTCAGCATCACCATGCGGATGCCCATCGCGTTCAACCGCGCCACCGCACCGGTGCTGCTGGCGCGCAGCGTATCGGCAAGGGCGATGCAACCGAGCAGTTTATGGGCGCGCGCTAAGGCGATGACGGTCTTGCCCTGCTGCTGCAAATCCAGCAACTGTGCCTGGTTCAGCGCGATGTTTTCGCTGGCGATGAATGCCGGGGAGCCGAGCAGGTAGGTTGCGCCGTTGATCTCGGCGCGCAAGCCGCTGCCGGAAAGTTCGCTGAGAGTGTCAGTCCGGGTTGGCGTTATGTTTTGCTCCCGGGTGTATTCCAGCAGGGCGCGCGACAGGGGGTGGGTGGAGCCTTGCGCCATGCCGGCGGCGATTTGCAGCAGTTCGTTATTGTCGCTGTCCGGCGCGGGCAGCAGATCGGTGACGGTGGGCTTGCCGCTGGTCAGGGTGCCGGTCTTGTCCACGATCAGCACGGCAAGCTTGTGGGCGTGTTCCAGCGCGGCGGCATCCTTGACCAGGATGCCCGCATGCGCGGCGCGCCCGGTGGCGACCACCACGGCGGTCGGTGTGGCCAGCCCGAGTGCGCACGGGCAGGCGATGACCAGCACCGACACCGCATTGATCAACGCCGTGGCGAAGCCGCTGCCGAGTGCCCACCATGTGATGAAAGTCACCGTGGCGATCGCCAGCACCACCGGCACGAAGATGCCGGAAATCTTGTTCGCCAGCTTCTGGATCGGTGCTTTCGAGCCTTGCGCCTGTTCCACCAGACGGATGATGGCGGCCAGTTGGGTTTGCGCACCGACCGCCACGGCGCGGCATTTGAGCAGCCCATGCTGGTTGGAGGTGGCGGTGTACACCTTGTCATCGGCGTGTTTGGCCTGCGGCAGGCTCTCGCCGGTGAGCATGGATTCGTCCATGCTGGATGCGCCTTCCAGCACTACGCCGTCAACCGGCACGCTTTCGCCGGGGCGCACCAGAAAAATATCACCGGGCCTGACCTGGTCTGCCGGAATATCCTGAAAGCTGCCGTTGCGTTCGACATGCGCCAGCTTGGGTTGCAGGTTGATCAGGGCTTCCAGCGCGGCGGATGCCTTGCCCTTGGCGCGCGCTTCCAGCAGTTTGCCCAGCAGCACCAGGGTGATGATGGTGGCGCTGGCTTCGAAATACACCGGCTGTTGCAGTGCGAACAGCAGCATGGCGCAACTCAGCAGATAGGCGGCGCTGGTGCCGAGCGCGATCAGCACGTCCATGTTCGCGCCGCCGCCGCGCAGGCTGTGCCACGCCCCGGTATAGAAGCGTTTGCCGGTCCAGAATTGCACCGGGGTGGCGAGCAGCCATTGCAGCCAGCGGGGCAGCATGAGGTGGATGCCCACGAACATCAGCCCCATTTCCAGCAACAGCGGAGCGGTGAGCAGGAGCGCAATGACGAACTGCGCGCGCTCGTGGCGGTAGGCCTCGGCGCGCGCCTGTTTTTCCGCCGCGAAATCACGCATGGGATGTGCATCGTAACCCGCGCGCTGGATGGTCGCGATCAGCGCGGGAACATTCGCAGACTTCGGGTTGAAATCAATCCGTGCTTTTTCGGTGGCGAAATTCACCGCGGCGGAAACTTCCGGCATGCGGTTGAGCACCTTCTCGACGCGCGCGGCGCAGGCGACACAGGTCATGCCGGTAATTTGCAATTCTGCGTGTTCGACAAGCTCTGCCATAGTTGATTTAGGGATGCTGATTAACTTTGATCTGATCAGGGGATACTGGGTGGCAACAATACGCCCGGTAAACAGTCCTGTCTATCGGGCGTCTTGTTGTTACGTGAAGCTTAAGGATGTTCCTGATAATTCAGGTTTCGCCATCCCGTGAAGGCGGGAATGATAAATATTTAGAGGCACCTTAATCTTTTTTCTGCATCGGGCAAGTGCTCATGCCGAAGATGGCATATCCCGGACAAAAACCGATGGCGCCGGTCAACAGTGGAAGGACGCCGATCCAGCCCCACACGCCGATTGTCCCGGTGGCAGCAAGTCCGATCAGCACCAAGCCGACAACCACGCGCAATGCGCGATCAATTGTTCCTTCATTGATTTTCATTTTGATCTCCTTGAACAGGTTAGGATGACGGCAGTTTAGAAGATTTGCGCCTGTTTGTCTGTGATAAAAATCACATAGAGAAATCGTGGATGCAAGCCCGAAGCCTGCCTCGCTAAAGTTCGGAGAGCTTCTTCAGCGCCGCCGCATTAACGACTTCGATTTGCTCACGCCCCAGTTTGACCCATCCCTGTTCGGCAAAGTTTTTCAGCAGGCGGCTGACGATCTCGCGCACGCTGCCGAGTTCGTCGGCCAGCGCCTGGTGCGTGGTTTGAATCGGGTTGGGTTTGGCGAGAAGCAGGGCGGCGAGGCGCTGATCCAGTTTCTGGAAGGCGACGGCGGAGACCAGCTGCATCAGGTCGGTGAGCCGTTCGGAAAACAGGCTGAAGATGTAATCGCGGAACGGCTCGTGCGAGGAGAGCAACATCCTGAATGCCAGGGGCGGCAGCGCGACCAGTTCCACATCCTGTTCCGCCACGCCGCGCGCGTGGTATTGCGCATGCCCCAGCAGGCAGCTGCTGGTGAGGATGCAGCTCTCGCCGGGGCTGACGCGATAGAGCTGCAGCTCGCGCCCGTTGGCCGCCGCCTTGACGATACGGATGCTGCCGGAAAGCAGCAACGGAAAGCCTTGGCATGGCTGGTTCTCATCGAACACTACCGTACCCGCGGGCAGGCGCATGGCTGTGGCGTTGGCCAGCAAAGCATCGAGCTGGGAGGCGGGCAACTCCCGCAGCATAGGGTAGTGCTGGAGCAGTAAGTTTTGTGTCTTGCTGTCGAGCATGGTTTTGTCCGGCTGACTCGAAGGCATCAAAAAACGTCAGGTTTGCTCCCCTGCCATGGGCTTGTTTAATGGCAGTAGAGATTTGTCCATCGCTCCGGCAATTTCCGGCCGCATGTGCGGGAACAGAATCACATCGCGGATGCTGGGGCTGTCGGTGAACAGCATCACCAGCCGGTCTATGCCGATACCTTCCCCGGCGGTGGGCGGCAGGCCGTACTCCAGCGCGCGGATGTAATCGCCGTCCTTGAACATGGCTTCCTCGTCGCCCGCTTCCTTGGCTGCGACCTGGGCATCGAAGCGCGCCTCCTGGTCCTCCGGGTCATTCAGCTCGGAGAAGCCGTTGGCGATTTCGCGCCCCACCATGAACAGTTCGAAGCGCTCGGTGATGCCGGGACGGGCGTCGCTGCTGCGCGCCAGCGGCGAGACCTCGATCGGGTAGTCGATGATGAAAGTAGGCTCGAACAACTGGTGCTCAGTCAACTCCTCGAACAGCGACAGCTGCAATCCGCCGACGGCATCCTCCTCCTTGTATTTGGCATTGAGGTCTTGCAGTTCGCCGATGAGAAAGCCGCGGTCATTCAACTGCGCATCGGTGAATTGCGGATGATATTTCTGTATCGCCTGGGTGACGGTCAGGCGGTGGAACGGCTTGCCCAGATCGAATTCGCGCCCCTGATAGGCGACGACCGTGGTGCCCAGCACCTTGAGCGCCACTTCGCGGAACAGGTTCTCGGTGAAGTCCATCAGGTAACGATAATCCCGATAGGCTTCATAGAATTCGATCATGGTGAATTCCGGATTGTGCCGCGTGGAAAGCCCCTCGTTGCGGAAGTTGCGGTTGATCTCGAACACCTTCTCGAAGCCGCCCACCACCAGCCGCTTGAGATAAAGCTCAGGCGCGATGCGCAGATACATCTCCATGTCCAGCGCGTTGTGGTGGGTGGTGAAAGGCTTGGCCGAAGCGCCGCCGGGAATCGGGTGCATCATCGGCGTTTCCACTTCCAGATAGCCGTGGCGCATGAAAAATTCGCGGATCGCCTGGATGATTCTGGTGCGCGCCAAGAACACCTTGCGCGCGTCCTCGTTGGTGATCAGATCGAGATAACGCTGGCGGTATTTCTGCTCCTGGTCGGTCAGGCCGTGGAATTTTTCCGGCAGCGGGCGCAGCGCCTTGGTCAGCAGGCGCAAGCCGGTCACGCGCACGGAAAGCTCGCCGGTCTTGGTCTTGAACAGCACGCCCGAAGCGCCGAGGATGTCGCCCAGATCGTAATGCTTGAACGTGTTATGCGCTTCTTCGCCGGTATCGCCGTTGCTGATGAACAGCTGGATGCGCCCGCTCATGTCCTGCACCGTGGCGAAGCTGGCCTTGCCCATCACGCGCTTCAGCATCATGCGTCCGGCCACGGCTACGTTGACATGCGCCGTTTCCAGCTCGTCGTGGCTCATCGTTCCATAAGCAGCATGCAAATCGCCCGCCAGATGCTTGCGCTCGAAATCATTCGGGAAAGCCACGCCCTCCTTGCGCAGCGCACCAAGTTTGGCGCGGCGTTCGGCAATGATCTGGTTGTCGTCCTGAGTGGGTGATGTTTGTTCGCTTGTCATGATGCTTGGCTAATAGGGTTAAATTGTCGGGTTGCTTTTCAGGCGCGGGATTGTGTCACGAATGCCCTGTCAGGCGCAATTCAGTTGAGGGGGTTGGATGCTCTGCGCGGCTGATTCATTGGCGTTGCGCATACGCATTGCGGCTGACGGGTTGCACCCGGGATACCGGGCGAGGGTCTCTGCCGATTCGGCAATTGCTGCACTGTGGCCGGGATGCGCTCCGGCGCACCATCCGGCCACAGCGGTTCATTTGCCGTTTAAATCATCATCCTTGAAATACTTGGTGCCTTGAATCGTGGCTTGCAGCGCAAGCCCATTTTCAGTGAGCTGATACAGGTCCACGCCGGGTGCGACGGTAATTGCGCCCGCCACGGCCCCGCCTTTTTCACCCGACTTGGCGGCGGCATCCGCCTGGGCATCAGCCGCCCATCCGCTCTCGGTAAATTGCTGAAGAGTCTTGGCTGTCGAGAATACGAAGACGCCGCGGAAATCCTTTACCCCAAGCCCGAAACCGACGCCGCCGGAAACCATCTTCATGTAGACATCCTTGCCGGTGCGGTTGTCATGGGCCACGCCGGAGCCGCCCGCCACCGAAAGAAGAACCAGGTTGACACCGATGTTGCTGAATACGGCATAACCGGCCGCTTTTTGAATGTCGCCCCTGGCGGCCGGGTGAACCTTGTACAGCTTTGCCAGCGTTTCGCTGCGCATCTTTTGTATTTCTTTTCTCTTCTCTCCCGGAGTAGCGGCGGCCGCCAAACCGGTAAAGCCCGAAAGGAAAATCCCGGCAGCCACTGCTGCCAGAATATGCATGCGGCAAGTGCCTGTCTTCATGAAGTTACTCCTAACGTACATTAATATGGCACCGAACCTAATTGATCAATTGCCATGTGCCGTTGGCATCCCGGCAGGAGGTATTGTAGGTTTTGCGGAAGTTTCCATTGGTCTCCGCGTTGGTCAGGTATTTCCGGCAATTGCGCCCTTGATTGTCCATGAACGGTTTGTCCGGCGTCACCTGGTAACGCGTTCTGCCATCCCTGTCGGTCCATTCAACCCTCTTGCCGTCAGGCCCATGTTCAAGAATCTGGCCGACGCAACCCTGGTCGACACGATCCATGGACCGCCCGATGCTGCCCCCCACGATGACGCCGATAATCGAGCCGCCGATGATGGCCGCAGTGTTGCCTTTCCCCTGTCCGACGGTAGAGCCGATGGCCGCGCCGGTGATCCCGCCCAATACCTGTCCGATCTGTTCACGGTTGCAAGTGCCGCGGTCTATGCCATAAGGGGCAACATAGGCAGTTTTGGCAGCCTCGTGCCTTGGGCGTTGATCTTCATCTTCATGGTCATCCCTCTCGTCGCGATCCCGCTTGTCGTGATCCCTCTCGTCGTTATCACGATGATGCTTGTCCCGGTAGCCATGTGCCGGTGCCCAGGATGGGGGATCAGCATAGGCATAGCCGCTTCCTAGGATCGGCAGCAGGAAAATTATGATGGGCAACATGGCCGTGGTTTTGCCGGCGCTTTTTAAAACGTAAGCTCCACAAGAGTCTCTTGACATTTGGCACCTCGCTGGATGAAAAAAGAAATGGCTCATTTGTATGTTTATTGGGCGTTGCAGGGCTTTATTAAATCCCATATCCGGATTCGCGGCAAATTGTTCTTGCTAAGTATTACATAATTCATTACACCGTTCACCTTGAGGTATGAGCGTGCTTATACGTGGCTTTTCCGAGAACGCGGCCCGCGCATCGTCGTGTTGGCGGCATTTCGCAGCGCGCTTACAAGTACCCGGCAATCGCAGTAAACTACGTTTTGTCGCGTGAATCAAACTTCAATCGCAAATGTGAAGAG
>JAGWMH010000046.1 GCA_028871775.1 Betaproteobacteria bacterium | reverse complement strand
CGCGCTCTGCTCCCCTCTCCCGCTTGCGGGAGAGGGGCTGGGGGAGAGGGGATACGCCTCATTCACGCCGAATCGGATGGCCTGCCTGGGCTGGTCATCGATCGATACGGCGACGTGCTGGTGATGCAGGTCGGTAGCGCGGGAGCGGAGCGCTGGCGCGATACCTGCGCCGACATCCTGCAGGAGCTATGCAGCCCCATGTGTATCTACGAGCGCTCCGATTCCGACTCACGCACACTGGAAGGCCTGGAGTTGCGCAACGGCATACTGCGCGGCACGTTGCCGGAAAGCGTGGAGATAATCGAACACGGCCTGCGTTTCAAGGTGAATGTGGCGGCAGGGCAAAAGACCGGCTTCTACCTCGACCAGCGCGACAACCGCGCGCTGACTGAAACGCTGGCGCACGATAAAGACGTGCTGAATTGTTTTTGTTACACCGGCGGCTTCTCACTGTATGCCCTGCGCGGCGGCGCGAAATCCGTACTTTCGATAGACGCATCGGAAGAGGCACTGCAACTCGCCCAGCGTAATGTAGAACTGAATGGACTGGATAGCAGCCGCGCCGAATGGCAATGCGCCGACGTATTCGCCGCGCTGCGCAAGCTGCGCGACCAGAACCGCAAATTCGACCTCATCGTCCTCGACCCGCCCAAGTTCGCCCCCACCGCCGCCTTCGCCGAAAAGGCCGCGCGCGGCTACAAGGACATCAACCTGCTCGGCTTCAAGCTGCTGCGCCCCGGCGGCCTGCTGTTCACCTACTCCTGCTCCGGCGGCATCAGCGAAGACCTGTTCCAGAAAATCATCGCAGGAGCGGCGCTGGATGCCGGAGTGGATGCGCAGATCGTGCACAAGCTGCACGCAGCGGCGGATCACCCGGTGTTGCTGAGTTTTCCGGAAGGTGCTTATTTGAAGGGGTTGGTGTTACGCGTTGCTTAGCCGGGGGTAGCCCGACAATGAGGCAGTTAGCTGTGCGCTACCAGCGGGAAAGCGGCTGGATTCCGGATTGATTCAACATCCAAATCCACATCCAGTTCCGGCCAGTACAAATGATGGGGCTGTGGCAATTCGACGTGCGTCAACTTTCCAATGGGAGCTTCCGCAAACCATGGGAAATCCTTGAATGGAACGAACAGTTCCTCCTCCCCAAGCAGAAGCCAAAACCCCTGTCTTGAGACATTGGTAACTTCAGCTTCCGAAATGTCGCTGCCAAGCATCGCGGATGTCATGTTCATGCTCCTCAATAAGCGCCTGTGCTTGTCGTAACGTCTTTCCGCTCAGGCCGATGTTCTGCGCAAGCGCAATCTGCGGCTCCAGCCAGAACTTGGCTTCTCCCTCCGCATGATTGACATGCACATGCAGGCGGTGCTCTTCACGAGAGAAGAAAAAGAAGCGGAACCGCTACGCGTTGATGCCCTACGGCTTCTGCCTTGCGCGCGTTACAAAAGACCTTTGCACAACGTAGCGAGCGCAGTAGTTGTGCTAATGCACGTTCACTAATGGCTTGAACCCCAGCCTCGCCTGCAACTTCTCCGCAATCGCCTTGGCCTCCTCCGCACTGGCGTAGGGGCCGAGGTGCACGCGCGTCAGGCCGTCCTTTTGATACAGGCTAACCTGCTTGCCGCTGCCTGCGAACTCGGCGCGCATTCTGGCGAGGAAGCTTTCCGCGCCCTGTTGCGACTTGAATGCGCCGAGTTGCAGATAGGTGTTGCCGACGGCTGCCGGTGCGCTGGCGCTGGCTGCGGCTGGCGCAGTTACCGGTTCGGGCGCCAGAGGTTCGCTCTTGATGGGCTCGGCGGCGGCGATCGGCGCGGTAATGGCGGTATTCGCCGCAATGCTTTCCACTTCCACTTCACTGCTGCCGTTGCCCACGATGCCGAGCTTGTGCGCGGCGGTGTAGGAGAGATCTATGATGCGGTCATGCAGGAAAGGGCCGCGGTCGTTGATGCGCACCACCACCGATTTTTTGTTGCCCAGGTTGGTGACACGCGCATAGCTGGGTATCGGCAGGGTGGGGTGTGCGGCGGTCATGCCGTACATGTCGTACACGTCGCCGTTGGAGGTGCGCTGGCCGTGGAATTTCTTGCCATACCAGGAAGCGATGCCGCGCTCCTTGAAATTGCCCGGCGCAGCGAGCGGGGTGTAGGTCTTGCCCAGAGCGACATACTGGCGGTTGGCGTAAGGGTGCAGCGGCTCGGCTTTGGGCACGGCATCCGGAGTGGCGTCGAGGTTGGCGGGCGCATCGGCGCCGGGGCCGTCACCTTCCAGATAGCCGCCGCGCCCGGGCTGGGCAATGGCTTGTTTGGCAGGTTGGGTGATGGGTTCAATCTGTGTGGTTTGTGCTTCGACCACCGGCGCGGGTGTGCTGCGCGGCGCCTCTGCCTTGCGCGGTGCGCTGCCGCAAGCGGCGAGCATGGTTGCGGCAAGCAATAATAAACCAGTTTGTTTGTTCATCTGCGATCCCCTTATGTTTGCACCAGTTTCTTGTGCGTGTGTATGCTCATCAGCATACCAAATCCCAGCAGCAATGTGACCATCGATGTGCCGCCGTAGCTGACCAGCGGCAACGGGACGCCCACCACCGGCAGGATGCCGCTCACCATGCCCATGTTGACGAAGGCGTAGGTGAAAAAGGTCAGCGTGATGCTGCCTGCCATCAGGCGCGTGAAGTAGGTGGAGGCGTTGGCGGTGATGATGAAGCCGCGCCCGATGATGAACAGGTACATGCCCAGCAGGATGAGGTTGCCGAGCAGGCCGAATTCTTCCGAATACACCGCGAAAATGAAATCGGTGGTGCGCTCCGGCAGGAAGTCGAGATGGGTCTGTGTGCCGCTGAGATAGCCCTTGCCCAGCACCCCGCCGGAGCCGACGGCGATCATGCCCTGGATGGTGTGGTAACCCTTGCCCAGCGCGTCCTGCGTTGGATCGAGCAACATCATGATGCGATGGCGCTGATAATCATGCAGCATGGACCACAGCACCGGTGCGCTGCCGAGTGCCGCGGCGAGCAGGACGCCCATCACGCGCCAGCTCAATCCGGCGAGGAACAGCACGTAAAATCCGCTGGCCGAGATCAGCACGGCGGTGCCGAGATCGGGCTGGCGCGCGATCAGCGCCACCGGCAGCAGCAGCAGCAGCGCCGCGACGAAATAATTTTTCAGTGTCAGCGTGGCTTCGTGTTTCTCGAAATACCACGCCATCATCAGCGGCACGGCAATTTTCATCAGCTCGGAGGGCTGGATGGTCGCCACCCCGAGGTTCAGCCAGCGCCGCGCGCCGTGGCTGACCTCGCCGAACAGCGCCACCCCGATCAGCAGCAGCATGCCGAAGACATACATCGGCAACGCAGTGCGCATCAGGTAATGCAATGGTATGTTGGCCACCAGCCACAGGCAGGCGAACGCCACCAGGATATTCACCACCTGCGCCAGCACGCGGCTCCAGTTGCCGTCGGTGGCGCTGTACAGCACCACCAGCCCGGTCAGGATCAGCAGGCCGAGCGCGGCCAGCAACACCGGATCGAGGTGAAGAATGAAGCGCTTGCGCAGGCGCGGCCACAGGCTTTGCTTAATCATCTTCCGTTTCCTCCGCCGCGTTCACGGTAGGCAAGGGCTTGGGCACCTTGCCGAGCAGGTAGTAGTCCAGCACCTTGCGCGCGATGGGCGCGGCGGTGCTGCCGCCATGCCCGCCGTTTTCCGCCAGCACCGCCAGCGCGATCTTCGGTTTGTCGGCGGGCGCAAAGGCGATGAACCAGGCATGGTCGCGGTTGCGCTCCGACAGCAGGCTCGCGTCGTATTTTTCGCCCTGCTTCATAGCCACCACCTGCGCGGTGCCAGTCTTGCCGGCAAAGGCGTAGGGCGCACCCGCCCCGGCCTGCGCGGCGGTGCCACCAGGCTGCGTCACCGCCACCATGGCACGCTTTACCAGCGCAAGGTGTTCCGGGTTGAGGGCGACGGTGAATTCCGGCTTTGCTTCCGGCACAGGTGCTTCATTGCTGCCGCTGTGCTGCACCTGCCGCACCAAGTGCGGGCGGTAGCCCACGCCGTCGTTGGCCAGCACCGCCGTGGCGAAAGCCAGTTGCATCGGCGTGACCAAGTTGTAACCCTGGCCGATGCCTGCCGATACGGTGTCGCCGCCATACCATTTCTCCTTGTAGCGTTTCTGCTTCCACTCCTGCGACGGCAGAAGGCCGGCAACTTCTCCTTCCAGGTCTATGCCGGTTTTCTTGCCGAAGCCGAACTGCGACAGGAAATTAAACATGTTGTCTATGCCCAGCTCGGTGGCCAGCCCGTAGTAGTAAGTGTCGCATGACACCACGATGGACTTGAACAGGTCCACGCTGCCGTGCCCGCCCTTCTTCCAGTCGCGGTACTGGTGGCTGCTGCCCGGCAGGGTGTAGTAGCCCGGGTCGCTGATGGTGTGGCTGGGCGAACGCTTGTTGTAATACAGCCCCGCCAGCGCCATGAACGGCTTGATGGTGGAGCCGAGCGGATACTGCCCGCGCAAGGCGCGGTTGTTGAGCGGCACATCGGGCGAATTGTTCAGCTCGTTCCAGCTGTCTTCATCAATGCCGTCAATGAACAGGTTGGGGTCATAGCCTGGCCTGCTTACGAAGGCCAGCACTTCGCCATTACTCGGGTCTATCGCCACCAGCGCACCGCGGTAATTGCCGAATGCCTGCTCGGCGATTTCCTGCAACCTGGCATCCAGGGTCAGCACCAGGTTGTTGCCCGACTTCGGCGGAGTGCGCGACAGCACGCGCACGCCGCGCCCGCCCGTATCCACTTCCACCTGCTCAATGCCGGTGGTGCCGTGCAATTCGCTCTCATAACTCTGCTCGATGCCGGTTTTGCCGATGTAATCGGAGCCGCGGTAGTTGGCGGCGGTTTCATTTTCATCGAGTTGCTGGATGTCGCTCTCGTTGATGCGCCCGATATAGCCGATCAGGTGTGAGGTCTGCTCATTGTAAGGATATTCGCGGAACAGCCGCGCCTTGATTTCCACCCCGGTGAAACGGTAGCTCTGTGCGGCGAAGCGCGCCACCTCCTCATCCGACAGGCGGTTGCGGATCGGCAGGGTCTCGAAATTGTGGCTCTCCGCCAGCAGTTTCCTGAAGCGTTTGCGGTGTTTGGGCTGGATCTCCACCAGTTGCGCCAGCCGGTCTATCGTGGCCTCCAGATCGCCCGCCTTGCTCGGCGTGATTTCCAGCGTGTAGCCCGAATAGTTGTGCGCCAGCACCACGCCGTTGCGATCGAGGATCAGGCCGCGGTTGGGCACGATGGGCACGACGGAGATGCGGTTGTTCTCCGCCATGGTCTGGTAATGGCCGTGCTTTACCACTTGCAGGTAAACGAAGCGCGCCAGCAGCGTAAACAGCATCACCAGCACGAAACCCAGGCTCAGCACCAGGCGCAGCCGGAAGTAATAGATTTCGCGCTGGGTGTTTTTGAGCTCGACGCGACGCTTCATGGCCTGCCACGCCTCATAACTTGTCCGGGTCGGAGCGCGGATGGCGCAGGGCCTGCAGCAGAACGGTCAGCGGTGCCCACAGCAAGGCCGACACCACGCTGCCAAGGAAATATCCCCAGGCGACATAACCGTGCAACTGCCAATGCACTGTGGCATACACCGCGTAGCTCAGCAGCAGCAGGGGAAAAATCTGCAGGGTCTGCAGGCGCAGGTCGAGCATCTGCATGCGGCGATGCAGCATGATGCAACCGAACGCCAGCACGGCGTAGGCCAGTGCATGCTGCCCGAACAGGCTGGCATCGGCCACGTCGGCGAATATGCCCATCACCCAGGCGCTACCGATGCCGACGCGGTATGGCTTGTGGATACACCAGTAGAGCAGCACCAGCGCCACAAAATCCGGGCGCAGCGCCTGCCAGAACCCGCGCCACGGCAGCCAGTTGAGCAACAGCGCGGCGAGCAGGCTCAACGCGATAAAAAGCGTGCTGGCCGGCAACAGGAATTCCTGATCCCTGGAAAGCGGTGCGCTCATGGCTTCCTCCGTCTGCCCTTTCTGGACTTGTCGGTAGCGTTCTCCGCCACTGCTTCCGGGCGCTCCGGCAATTTCGGCAGGCCGGACAGGATCAGCAGCTGGCGCTGCCTGTCCACGCCCGCAACCGGGGTGCACAGGATGCGCGCGAACGGGTAGGCCGGGTCGCGCTCGATGTGGCTCACCCTGGCCACCGGCAAGCCGGGCGGATAGGTGCCGTCGATGCCGGAGGTCACCAGCATGTCGCCCTCCCGAATATCGGAACTGATCGGCATATAGCGCAGCGCCAGCTCGCTGGTGTCGCCGGAGCCGAACACTATCGCGCGCAGGCCGTTGCGCAGCACCTGCACCGGCACCGGGTGATCCTTATCGGTAACCAGCGTGACTTCGCTCAGCCAAGGGTAGACGCGCGTGACCTGGCCGACGATGCCGCTGTCATCCATCACCACCTGCCCCGCCAGCACATTGGCCTGCGTGCCCTTGTCGAGGAACAGCTTGCGCTTGAAGATGTCGCGCTCGGTGTACACGATCTCGGCCAATTGCATCGGATAATCGGCGCGCTGCTGTACCGCAAGCAACTGGCGCAGGTGATCGTTCTCCGCCTGCAGCACCTGCAATTGCTGCAACCGTGCGGCGTCCTCACCGTGCTGCTGGCGCAGTTGCGCGTTGTCACGGACCAGGTTGCCCTGAAGGACAAGAAAAGCATCGGCCTGATGCCACAGCATGCCCGGCACCGCAACCAGGCGCTGCAATGGGTAGATCATGACGGAAATCCCGCTGCGCGCGAATTCCAGATACTGGTAACGCGCATCCACGAACAGCAGCAGCAGCGAAAGCAACAAAAAGAAAACCAGCCGGACGGCTGGGCTGGGGCCGCGGTTGAAGAAGCGGAAAGACTGGGTATGCTCCATGGTCAGGAATCAGCAACAATCCCGTGCATGTACCGCATCTGAACCTGAATTTTGTTTACTGGCACCTGATCCCTGGTTCAATCGCTGGTGAAAATGCTGCTGAACTTGTCCATCCGCTCGAGCGCCTTGCCGGAACCGCGCACCACACAGGTCAGCGGATCGTCGGCGATCAGCACGGGCAGGCCAGTCTCTTCCATCAGCAGGCGGTCGATGTCGCGCAGCAGCGCGCCGCCGCCGGTCAGCACCATGCCCTTGCTGGCGATGTCCGCGCCCAGTTCCGGCGGGGTCTGTTCCAGCGCGGTTTTCACCGCGCTGACGATGCTGTTGAGCGGGTCGGTGAGCGCTTCCAGGATTTCGTTGCTGGAAATGGTGAAGCTGCGCGGCACGCCTTCCGCCAGGTTGCGCCCCTTCACTTCCATTTCGCGCACTTCGCTGCCGGGGAAGGCGGAGCCGATTTCCTTCTTGATCTCCTCGGCGGTGGTTTCGCCGATCAGCATGCCGTAGTTGCGGCGGATGTAGTTGATGATCGCCTCGTCGAACTTGTCGCCGCCGACGCGCACCGAGCCGGAATACACCGCGCCGCCCAACGAGATCACGCCCACTTCGGTGGTGCCGCCGCCGATGTCCACCACCATCGAGCCGGTCGCATCTTCCACCGGCAGGTCGGCGCCGATTGCCGCCGCCATCGGTTCCTCGATCAGCTCCACGCGGCGCGCTCCTGCGCCATAAGCGGATTCGCGGATGGCGCGCCGTTCCACCTGGGTGGAGCCGCACGGCACGCAGATCACGATGCGCGGGCTGGGCGTGAAAATGCCGGACTTGTGGACGCGGCGGATGAACTGCTTGAGCATCTGCTCGGTGACGGTGAAATCGGCGATCACGCCGTCCTTCATCGGGCGGATGGCGGTAATGTTGCCCGGCGTGCGGCCCAGCATCTGCTTCGCCGCCAGCCCCACCTGCTGAATCACTTTCTTGCCGTTCGGGCCACCTTCCTGGCGGATGGCCACGACCGACGGTTCGTTCAGCACGATGCCCTGTCCGCGCGCCCAGATCAGGGTGTTCGCGGTACCCAGGTCAATCGCAAGGTCATTGGAAAAATAGCTGTCTAAAAAACCAAACATGATAGTGTCCCGAAAGTCGTGAAGGAGTGCGCCCGTTAAGGCGTTTATGATACCCTATTACGCTGGTTTCAATAAAGCCTAAATCCATGTGGGTGCCTCTAGAAATTCAGAGTTCGCCCAAATGCAAGGCGCGGGGAAAATTTTGCAGCGCCGCATATTTGGGTGATATGTAAGCAAGAAATTTTTAACGCAACGCAGCAGTTGGGATGAAATCTGGATTTTTAGAGGTACTCATATGCCACTGACCATAGATGACGTAAAAAAAGTTGCCAGGCTGGCCCGGCTGGCGGCAACCGAACAGGAAGCGCAAACAGCGCATGCCCAGCTGTCGGGCATATTCGGTTTGATCGCCGAAATGCAGGCGGTGGATACCGCCGGCATCGAACCCATGTCGCATGCCCAGGAGGTTACCCAGCGCCTGCGCGAGGACAGGGTCACGGAAACCAACCAGCGCGAGCTGTTCCAGTCCATTGCCCCGCAAGTTGAAGCGGGTCTGTACCTTGTCCCCAAAGTGATTGAATAGTGAAGGGAGAAGGGTAAAAGCAGCGCGGAGGTTTTTCCCTTCCCCCTTCCCTCCTCACCCTTCCCCTCCAAAAAATGATAAACGCATCGCTTAAACAACTCTCCGCCCAGCTGGCCGGAAAAAAAATCTCCAGTGTCGAACTGACGCAGCTATATCTTGACCGCATCGCAGCGCTCAACCCCGGACTCAATGCTTACATCACGCTGAACCCGGACATGTCGCTGGCACAGGCGCGTGCTGCCGATGAACGGATCGCGCAAGGCCGGGCGCAGGCGCTGACCGGCATCCCTGTCGCGCAGAAAGACATTTTCTGCGCCAAGGGCTGGCGCACCACCTGCGGCTCGAAAATGCTGGCGAATTTTATCTCGCCCTACGATGCGCACGTCATCGAGCAATTCAACCGCGCTGGCGCGGTGAATCTCGGCAAGACCAACATGGACGAGTTCGCGATGGGCTCGTCCAACGAAACCTCCTACTTCGGCGTGGTAAAGAACCCCTGGAACCGCAATGCCGTACCCGGCGGCAGTTCCGGCGGCTCTGCCGCTGCGGTGGCCGCGCGCCTGTGCGCGGCAGCCACCGGCACCGACACCGGCGGATCCATCCGCCAGCCCGCAGCGCTCTGCGGCATCTCCGGCCTCAAGCCCACCTACGGCGTGTGCTCGCGCTACGGCATGATCGCCTTCGCGTCCAGCCTGGACCAGGCCGGGCTGATGGCGCGCAGCGCAGAAGATTTGGCGCTGCTGCTGAACACCATGGCCGGATTCGACGAGCGCGATTCCACCAGCCTGCAACGCGAGAAGGAAGATTACGCGCGTGACTTGAGCAAGCCGCTGAACGGCCTGCGCATCGGCCTGCCCAAGGAGTTCTTCGCCGAAGGCTTGAGCAGTGATGTCGCGCAAGCGGTCGAAGCAGCCATCGCTGAATACAGGAAACTCGGCGCAAGGGTGATGGACATCAGCCTGCCCAACTCGCGCCTGTCCATCCCGGTTTACTACGTGCTTGCCCCGGCGGAGGCTTCTTCGAACCTGTCGCGCTTCGACGGTGTGCGCTACGGCTACCGCGCGCCGGACTATGCAGATTTGACTGACATGTATGAAAAATCCCGCGCGCAGGGCTTCGGCGAGGAAGTGAAGCGCCGCATCATGATCGGCACCTACGTGCTGTCGCACGGCTATTACGATGCCTACTACCTGAAGGCACAGAAAATCCGCCGCCTGATTGCGCAGGATTTCGCCGCAGCCTTCACGCAATGCGACGTCATCATGGGGCCAACCTCGCCCACCACCGCCTTCAACCTAGGCGAGAAAGGCGACGACCCGGTGCAGATGTATCTCTCCGACATCTACACCATTGCGGTGAACCTCGCCGGCCTGCCCGGCATGTCCATCTCCTGCGGTTTCGGCACAAACAACATGCCGGTCGGCCTGCAGATCATCGGCAACTATTTCGCCGAGGCGCGCATGCTGAATGCGGCGCACCAATATCAACTGGCGACCGACTGGCATCAGAAAATGCCAGCCGAGGTGAACGGTAAATAGTGAGCGGTGACGAGGACACACATCACTAATCGCCAATCACCTGTTACTGAAGTTTCATAGGAGTTTCACAATGCAGTGGGAAATCGTCATCGGGCTGGAAGTGCATGCGCAGCTTTCGACCAGCAGCAAAATCTTTTCCGGCGCTTCGACCGCATTCGGTGCTGAGCCGAACACGCAGGCGGACGGGGTGAGCATCGCGCTGCCAGGCGTGCTGCCGGTATTGAACAAGGGTGCGGTGGAGCGCGCCATCAAGTTCGGCCTGGCAGTCGGCGCGCACATCGCGCCGCGCTCGGTGTTCGCGCGCAAGAATTACTTCTATCCCGACCTGCCCAAGGGCTACCAGATCAGCCAGTTCGATCTGCCGGTGGTGGGCAACGGCCA
>JAGWMH010000045.1 GCA_028871775.1 Betaproteobacteria bacterium | reverse complement strand
TGGCCAAAACTTGCCGGAATATTGCCAGCGGCGCGCAATTGTTTTACATCCGCATTCTTGCCGTCCTCGTCACAGCCCGCCGCCACCGGTTTCATGCCGGCCACGCGCGCCCCCCGCGCGGCAAAGGCATGCAGCAGCGCGCAACAGATCAGGGTCTTGCCGGCGCCGGTGTCGGTGCCGGTAACAAAATAGCTCATAGTTTGAACGGGGTCTGAATTATTTGCGCGCCATCGCTGGTCACCTGCGGTTTCGGCTTCCACGCATGGCCGTACACCACCTCGAAGGTGGCGGGCAGCTTGCGGTTGTGGCGATGGCGTTCGTAATTCTCCAGCACTGCCCGCCATGCCGCCTTGCCCATCATGCCCCGTGCGCGCCCGGCGGTGGCGTTGTGCGCGCCGATGCCGCGCAGATCCTGCATCACCGACTTTACATCGTCGTAAGTCAGCGTGATGATTTCCATGTCCATCACCGGCTCGGCAAACCCGCTGTGCGCCAGCATATCGCCGATGTCATGCATGTCGGCAAAACGGTTTACGTGGTTGTGTCCATCCACGCCGCGAAACGCACTGCGCAATTCTTTCAGCGTGTCCGGGCCGAAGGTGCTGAACATCAGCAGGCCGTCCGCTTTCAGCACGCGATGCAGTTCACGGAAAGTGGCGGGCAAATCGTTGCACCATTGCAGCGTCAGGTTCGACCACACCATCCCCACACTGCCGGCGGCCAGCGGCAACGCTTCGATATCGGCGCATAGATGGCTTTGCTTTCTACCGGCGAACAACTTGCGCCACCAGCCCAATTGGTCGCGCGCCACTTGCAGCATGCCCAGCGCCATATCCAGCGCTACCACCTGCGCCGCCGGATAGCGCTGCGCCAGCTGGCGCGTACCCCAGCCAGAGCCACTGCCCGCATCCAGCACCCGTGCGGGTTGCAGTTTGATGTAATCTAGCCGCTCCAGCATGCGCTGGCATACCTCGCGCTGCAGTACCGCAGCGGCGTCGTAATCGCGCGCGGCACGGCTGAAAGCGCGACGTACCTGTGACTTATCAATCAAAAATTCATTCATGCCAGAAATTCGTTTATGTGTTGCAGAAAAATCTGCGGGTGCGACAGAAACGGCGTGTGTGCCGCGCCGGCAATTTCCTCCACGCGCGCATCAGGCAAGGCCTGCGCCAGATAGAGCGACGCTTCCGGCGGTGTCAGCTTGTCGCGCTCCCCGGCGATGACCAGCGCAGGCTGGCGGATGGCGGGCAGTTCCGCGCGCAAATCCGTGTCGCGCAGAATTTCCAGCCCGCCGCGCAGTGCCGCCAGCCCCGGTTCGCCCCGGCTGAACAGGCCTTCGCGCAGGGTCAGCAGCAATTCGCGCTCGTTCTCGCTGCCGCGCACCTGCAAGGCCAGGAAGCGGCGCAACGTGGCGGCGTAATCCCGCTCCAGTTCGGCGGCGAACTGTTGCAAGGCAGCCTGCGCCATGCCGCACAGCCAGTCCCCGCGTTCGACGAAACATGGCGTACTGGAAACCAGCACCAGCCGCTGCACCTGCACCGGCGCAAGCTGTGCCCAGCGCAGCGCCACCTGCCCGCCCAGCGACCAGCCGCATACCGTGAGCGATTCGTCGAACTGAGCAACAAGTTGCCCAACGATTTCATCGAGCAACTCTACTCCCCTCTCCCGCAAGCGGGAGAGGGGTTGGGGGAGAGGGTTTGCGGCAAACTGCCCTCTTCCTGACCCTCTCCCATTCATGGGAGAGGGAAACAAGCTTTGCCCATGCCCCGGCAAGTCCACGCAATGCACGCGGAAGCGCTGCGCCAGCTGCGGCACCACGCTGCCCCAGATGCCGCCGTGCATTCCCCAGCCGTGGATCAATACCAGCGGTGCGCCGCTGCCGTGGCTTTCAACGTGCAAGCTCATGCAGTGCCCCGATCAGTTGCGCTACATCCTGCTCGCTGTGTGCCGCCGACAACGAAATGCGCAGCCGCGCCGTGCCCTGCGGCACGGTCGGCGGGCGGATGGCCGGCACCCAGATGCCGCGCGCGCGCAACCCTTCGCTCAAGGCTACCGCCTGTTCATTGCCGCCTACCAGCAACGGCTGGATCGGGGTCTGCGAAGGCATCAATTGCCACGGCAGTGCCGCCAGCCCGGCGCGCAACTGTGCAATCAGTTTCCGCAATTGCCCGCGCCGCCACTCCTCTTCCCGTAAAACATTCAGGCTCGCCAGCAGTGTGCCGGCCAGCGCAGGCGGGCTGGCGGTAGTGTAAATATAACTGCGCGCATGCTGCAGCAGCGTCTCGATGGCGATTTTTTCCGCCGCCACAAACGCGCCGGATACGCCAGCGGCCTTGCCCAGCGTCGCCATGTAGATCAGGCGCGGCGAATCCAGGCCGAAATGCGCCAGAGAGCCACGCCCTTCTGCCCCCAGCACGCCGAAGCCATGCGCATCGTCCACCAGCAGCCATGCATTGTATTTTTCACACAACGCTAGCAATTCCGGCAGTAGCGCGAGGTCGCCATCCATGCTGAACACGGCATCGGTGATGATGAGTTTTCGCCCGCTCTTTGTTTGCTCCAGCAATTGCGCGAGTTGCGCCATGTCGTTATGGCGGTAGCGTTTTATTTCAGCGCGCGACAGCAGCATGGCATCGTTCAGCGAAGCGTGGTTGAACCTGTCGGCAAACACGGCATCACCCCTGCCCGCCAATGCCTGCACCGCACCCAGATTGGCCAGATAACCGGCAGAGAACAACAGCGCGGCGGGCTTGTTCACAAATGCCGCAAGCTCACTTTCAAGCTGGTGATGCGCCGCAAAATGGCCGCTCACCAGATGCGATGCGCCAGCACCCACGCCGTACCGTCGCGCACCCGCTTGCAGCGCGGCCATCAGTTGCGGGTGATTGGCGAGGCCGAGGTAATCGTTGCTGCAAAAGGACAGGTAAGGGCTGCCGTCCACGGTGATGCGCACGCCCTGCGGCGTTTCCAGCACATGGCGGCGGCGCAGCAAACCCTGTGCGGCGCGTTCATTCAATTCATTTTGCAGTTCTGTGAAGGGCATTTTTTGCCACCGAGGACACAGAGCTCACAGAGAAAAACGCTCCCTGCTTTTGCCCTTCTCTGTGTGCTCTGTGGTCTCTGTTGTAACCTCTAGCCATTCGACTAGGCTGCCAAGCGGGGTTCGCAGGGATGGGCGGCTTTATGCCCAACTCGAAAAAATCGTCAGCCAAGTCGCTGGTTATGTGGCTAATGTTCTTCTGTAGACGGATACATGCCCAGTTTATCGAGCAATTCACGGTCACGCTCCACATCGGGGTTGCCGGTGGTCAGCAACCGGTCGCCGTAGAACATGGAGTTGGCTCCCGCGAGAAAACACAGCGCCTGCACCGCATCGCTCATCTGCTGCCGCCCGGCGGATAGCCTGACGCGCGCCTTGGGCATGGTGATGCGCGCCACTGCAATGGTGCGCACAAAATCGAGCGGGTCGAGGTCGGCTGCATTGCCCAGTGCCGTGCCTTCCACCTTGACCAGGCTGTTGATCGGCACGCTTTCCGGGTAAGGGTTAAGATTGGCCAGCTGTGCAATCAGCCCGGCGCGCTGCGTGAGGCTCTCGCCCATGCCGACGATACCGCCGCTGCACACATTGATGCCCGCGCGGCGCACGCGCTCCAGCGTGTCCAGCCGGTCCTGGTAGTCGCGCGTGGTGATGATCTCGCCATAAAAATCCGGTGAGCTGTCAAGGTTGTGGTTGTAATAATCCAGTCCGGCCTCGCGCAATTGCTCGACATGCTCCTCGCGCAACATGCCCAATGTCGCACAGGTCTCCATGCCGAGGTCGCGCACCGCCTCGACCATTTTTACCACGCTTGCCATGTCTGCATCGCTCGGCTCGCGCCATGCCGCGCCCATGCAGAAACGCCCGGCGCCTTTTTGCTGCGCGGCCCGCGCCGCCTGCACCACTGCCTCCAGCTTGAGCATCTCCTGGTCTTCCACGCCGGCGGAACTGAACGCCGACTGCGGGCAATAGCCGCAATTTTCGGTGCAGCCGCCGCTCTTGATGGACAGCAGGGTGGACAACTGCACCGCATTGGCGTCGAAGTGTTCGCGGTGCACTTGCTGCGCCCGGTAGAGCAAGTCGGCGAACGGCAGCTTGAACAGCGCCTCGACTTCTTCCACGCTCCAACGCTGATGTGTGGCCGATGGTTCGGCAGTGGTTGCTGATTTTGCAGGATGAAAAAATTTCACGGCTTGGGTTGTCATGGCTTGCAGTCTTAATGAATTACAATGGTGCGGCATCATCCACGAAAGGGTGCGAGCTTGTCAATTTTTGCCCGGCATTTTATGAACATCCGCACACAAATTGAGCATGCATTGCCCGCACAGCCCTGTCTGTTATGCGGCGCGGCGAGCCGCAATGGTCCATGGTGCGGACCTTGTGACGCCGCCCTGCCCTATCTGGCCACGCCGCATTGCCCGGTGTGCGCCCTGCCTACCCTGAACGGGGCGACATGCGGCCGCTGCCTGAAACAGGCGCCGCAATTCGACCGCACGGTGGCCGTGTTTGCCTATGCTTTTCCGCTCGACAAGCTGGTGCAGGCGCTCAAGTTTAACGGGCAATTGATGCTGGTGCGCCAGTTCGCGAATAAACTGGCGCAGCGCATCGAAATCCGCCCGGACTGCATCGTGCCTATGCCACTGCACCCTGCCCGCCTGCAAGAGCGTGGCTTCAACCAGTCATTGGAGCTGGCACGGCAGATCGCACGCAAGCTGGGTTTGCCACTGCTGAGCCATGCCTGCCAGCGCGTGCGCAACACCCCGCCGCAATCTGCCTTGCCGTGGAAGGAAAGGGGCAGGAACATGCGCAAGGCATTCACGTGCGCGGAAGATTTATCGGGCAAGCATGTTGCCGTGGTGGATGACGTGATGACCAGCGGAGCATCAGTCAATGAACTGGCGCGCGCCTTGCGCCGTGCCAATGCACGCGAGGTCAGCGCCTGGGTTGTAGCGCGGACGCTGCCGCATAACTGAGGACTGAGGTTACAGCTCTTTCAAGCGCTGTGCGACAAATGCCTGCAATTCGGCGCTCAGGCTGCGCGATTCAATGGCGCGCCTGAACGCATCGCGCGCCTCTTCATTACGCTGCACCGCCTGTAGCGATATGCCCAACCCCATCAGCCATATGCCCGAATCCGGTGACAGCTGCAGCGCGATCTGGTAATGCGTAATGGCTTCCTTGTGGCGGCCCTGGCGTTGCAGCAGCGCCGCGACAAACGCCTGGTAATCGGGCTGCGGGTCGGCATAAGGCAATGTCCTCTGCAATGTCTCCAGTGCCAGCGCCAACTCGTTGCGCTCGACCTGCAGGCGCGCCAACAGCATGGCGAAACCACTGTGCTTTGGATTGTGTTTCAGGCCATCCTGCAACACACGCTCGGCATCGGCATTGCGCTTGTTTTCCAGCAGCAAACCGACCATGGTCCGGCGCGCATCGTCGTGACCGGCATCGAGTTGCAACGCTGCCTCGTAACCGGCAAGCGCCTCATTGATGCGGCCCTGCTGCAGCAATCCGCTTGCCCTGCGGAATTCATTGTCGGCCTGCTGTTGCACGCTGACCTGCTTGATCTGTTTATCCACTTTGCCTGCCGGAACAACAGCGGGTACCGACGCGCCCGCCGGCGGAGATGATCTTGGCCGGCCTTCGGCTGGTTGCAAGTCGCCTGCAAAACTATCTTTTGCGGGTATTGCATGAGCGGGCGGTGCAGTCTTGCCGGAATCCTGCCCGGTTGCTGCGGCAGCCGGTTTGGCCCGCAAATTGGAAGGCAGGGGAACGCTGCTTAACTCGAAACTGAGGCGCATGGCCGACCCAGCGGCTTCTCCGCCATCCTGTTGCCGGCTGTCTTCCTGGGTAACTTCCTGCGCAGGCGCCGCAACCGGATGGGATTCCGCTTGCAGCACGGCAGCCGGTTTGGCGGGTGCCTGCAGCGCGCTCACAGCCGCAACAGGAGCACCGGAGGGAGCGGCAGTTCTGGGCTGCAAACTGCTCCACCACAGCCCCGCTGCCACGACCCCCAACGTCAGCACAGCCACCAATAACCATACCGGTCTGGGCCGGTTTCTCTGTACGGGAACCACGCGGATGGAAGCCTCGCCGGGCCGCGCATTGGCTCCGCGTTTTTCCAGATCGCTCAACACCTGGTTGATCAGGCTCATCGCAACAGGACCCAGCCCATGCCGGCCAGGGACAACACCAATGCACCAATACCCCAGCCCCACACCAGCCAATCGCGCCGCGCCTCCGGTGTATCGGCGGCGGCGCGATGCACATGGCGCGCCAGCACCTGCTGCCGCCCCTCGCCATACGCCAGCAGCAACGCCTTGTTTGCGATGATATTGACCAAACGCGGAGTGCCGCCGCTGACCCGCTGCAACACACTGACCGCACCCCTGCTGAACAGGGTTTCCCCGGAAAATCCCGCCACGCCGAGACGGTGGCGCAAATAGCGGTCCAGCTCGTCGCTGTGCAAGCCTTTCAATTCGTACTGGAAGCTGATGCGCTGGCGCAGCTGCCGCACCGAATTCTGTTTCAGGCGTTCGTCCAGTTCCGGCTGGCCAAACAATACCACCTGCATCAGCTTGCGCTTCTCGGTTTCCAGATTGGTGAGCAGGCGCAGCACTTCCATGCTTTCCAGCGGCATCGCCTGCGCCTCGTCCAGGCACACCAGGACTCGTTTGCCCTCCCGGGCGTAATTCAGCAGTGCGAGTGTCAGCCCCTTGAGCATCTGGTGCTGGTCAACATCCATGTCCAGGCTGACACGAAATTCGTCTGCCAGCGCCAGCAACAGGCTGCGCGGCTCCAGATAGGGGTTGGGAATATAGGCAGTGACGAATCTGGCGGAAGTGCGCTCGGCGGCATGTTCATCCTGTGTGCCGATGGCCGTGGTCGCGGCACGCTCGCCCTGATTGAGCGTAGCGAGAAACTTGCGGCACAGCAGAGTCTTGCCGTTGCCTACCTCGCCCACAATCTTGATGAAGCCCTCGCCGTTGTGCGCCGCCACCAGCAAGGTGTTGAGCGCTTCCTGATAGCTGGAACAGGCGAAGAAAAAACTGGTGTCCGGGGTCAGCCCGAAGGGAGTTTCATGCAGGCCAAAATGCTCCAGATACATGCTCAGGGAATCAAGGCCTGTTGCCCGAAGAGTTCGCCATGCCACTCACGCGGTCGCGGCTGCGCGTGATGTCGTCCGACCAATCCTTGTCGCTGTCCACCACCGTGGGTTTCAGCAGGATGACCAGTTCGCGCTTTTCCGTGCGCTTGTTGGTTTGCCCGAACAACGCCTTGGGCATGCCCGGCAGGCCGGACTGGTCGTCAAACGTCGCCTGGCGCATCAACCCGCCTATGGCCACAATCTGGCCGTCGCGCGCGCGCACGATGCTGTCGGTCTCGGATATCGAGCTGGATGCCAGCGGCATGACAAGGGTTCCGCCCACTCCGGTATTCACCGTCTTGGTTACGGTGGACACCAGGCTCACCGAGGGATGCACATGCAGGATGATTTCATTGTTTTCATCGATGCGCGGCGTCACATCCAGCGCAATACCGGAAAAGAACGGCTGCAGCGTGACCGATGGCGTAGATGTGGTTGCGGTGCCGGTGATCGTGGTGGTCGAAACATTGGTCACGAAGAATTCATCCGTGCCCACTTTCAACACCGCCTTCTGGTTGTTCAAAGTCGCAATGCGCGGACTGGAAAGAACATGCACATTCCCCTGCGACTCCAGGAAATCAAGCAGCGCCGCAAAGTTGCTGGTCTGGAAGGCCAGCCCGATAAGCGATCCGGCAGCTGCTCCGCCTGCCATATTGGTACCGGGGGTAATAGTGCCCAGCATGCTCACCGGCAGCGTATTGGCGCCCTGGTTCGTGCCGCCAACCAGCGAGCCAGTCGGCGCCAGTGTTCCACCGGGAGCGATTTGCCCGATGGAAGTTCTGCTGTTCGGGCTGTTCTTGAATGCCGCCCAGTTCACGCCGGACTGAAAACTGTCATTCAACTGCACCTCGACAATTTTCGCTTCCAGAATGACCTGCCGCTCAATCGAAATCTGCGAGGCCTTCAAGTAAGCTGTCTCATTTTTCAAGTCATTCGGCATCGCTCGCACCACGATTACTCCGGACATCGGGCTGATCACCACGCTGCGCCCCTTTTCATTGCCGACAATGGCGATCAGGGATTTGCTCAGCTCATCCCAGAAATCCGCACTGGACGCCATGGAGACCTTGCTGCTGTCCAAACGCGTACCGATCGGAGAAGTAGTGGTCGTAGCCGCGCCGCTCGTGCTGCTGGTGGCAGCATCCGCCACCGACCCGCCTGATACCCGCAATGATGATGTCCCGACCCGCTGCCCGGTCAGGTAATTTACCTGAAAAATGCGCGTCTGCAGCGAAACCGGCTGGATGTAAATGCGGACAGCATCCACCTTGTATTCGTAGCCATACATCTCGCGTATCGCCTCCAGCGCCTCGAATACCGTCACGTCCTTCAGGTTGAGCGAGATGCTGCCGCTCACATCGGGATGCACCAGCATGCTGTAGCGCGTGCCCGACACGATGGCCATGAACACCTGGCTGGCCGGTGTGTTATTCACGGTGAGGTCAAACTTGGCCTCCAGCGGTTTGTTGTCCATCCTCGGCATGTTCACCGAGAGCGGCGGCAACAGCGCATTGTTCACTGCCTCGGGTTTGCCCGGCTTGGCGCTTTCCTGTGCTGCGGCACCCATTTCACGGCTTATGGAATCCGCCGTGGTATTGCGTCCGCCCGGCGTGGCACAGGCTGACAGGCCGGCCAGCACAAGCACCCATAATATTTGCCTCATTTCTCCTCCTTCTTTCCGATCCGGCCGGCTGGTTGTTTAACCGGCTTTTTCTTCCGAGCAGCGTGCTTCACATCGCTTTCCTTGGGCGGCACTTTCCTCTTGATCTCCACGCCCGGGAACAGCGTCAGCACCTGCCGCCCCTGCGCTCCCTGCAACGCCACACCGCTTTCACTGACTTCAACCAGTTTGGCCTCGCCATACTTCGCACCCAGTTCGACCGTTTGCCCGCTGATGATGGCCGCGCGGCGGACGGGAGAAATGATGACCGACTGCAGCCTGTCGCCTTCCGGGGCGGCGGCCTGCGTCAGGGGAGCGCTGATTTCGGCGGGCGGCTTTGTGGGGTCAGTCAGCGCTTGCGCCGGGGCTACAGGGGAAACCGCGCACAACAATAGCAACACCAAGCCATTGCAACGCGCCCTCGCATTACAGCAAACTCTCAGGAGACTCAAATCTGCAGCCATGTCTTTTCCAGGCTCAAGGTATAAAGAGTCAGCGTCAGCTCCGCTGCCGGGTACTGCACCACATTCATCCTGGACATGCCCCAGAACATTTTGGTCGGCAACTGCTCAAGCGCGGTGAGATATTGCAACAAGTCCAGATAACTGCCGCGCACAGTAATTTGCACACCGTGCCTGAACACCTGCCTGTCCTGCTCCGCCACCGCGCTTGCAGGGCCGGCACCCGCACCCTCCGGCTTGAATGTCTTCTCGACCAAGGGAGCGACCGGCAAGGTTTGCAGGTTGATCAGTTGCAACTGGCCATTTTTGTTGAGCATCTGTTCCAGCAAGTCAGCCATTTTTTCCGGCTGCACCAGTCGGTCACGGCGGCTTTGCAGGTAAGCATCACCATCAGCAAGTTGCTTCCTGGTCTGGCTCAGGCGCTGCCGCAACGGCGAAGCCGCATCATCTTTCCTGGCTTGCAGCGAAGCCTCAATCAGCGCCTGAATCTCTTTCATCTTCTCCTGCTGCTGCACCACCTGGGTGGAGAGTCTCTTCTGCTCTGCCAGCAAGGCATCAAGAAACAGCACCTGGATCAGCGCAATCAGCATGAACGCGGCAGCGGCAAAAATCAGTACACGTTCGCGCAGCGACATGCCGTCAATTTTCTCAACGAGCTTTTCCCAGTACTGCCTCATTGTTTCGCCACCCCGCCCGCCTCAACGGATTGTAGCGCAAACTCGACATAGCGCGCCGCCTTGCCGCTTTCCACCTTGGGTTGCTGCATCTGTAATGACGCGAACAATTTCCCGTGCATCACTTTTTCCCGGCTCAATCTCTGGATATAGACCGGCACCAGTTCGGGAGATAACACAGCGCCGTTCAGGCTCATCTGCGCCGCATCCCCGGTGATATTGAATCCTGTCAGCCACAACCCGGGCACTGCCTGGCGCGCGAATGCACGCATGTACTCGGAATAGCCGGCGGTATTGCCTATCACCCCGCTCTTTAACGTTTCGATGAGTTCACGCTGCGCGGCTGCCCTGGCTTCGGCATTTTTCAACTCCTCTTCCAGCATCCGGCTGGATTGCTGCGGCGAAAATTCCGCGGTGTAGCGCGTCAGCCTGAGCTGCTCGGCAGTGTAGCGCTTGCTCGTTTCTTCGGATTGTCTTGTCAGCAGCCTGACCTGATATGCCGCGTAGCCATAGAACAGCGCCGAGCCCAGCGC
>JAGWMH010000336.1 GCA_028871775.1 Betaproteobacteria bacterium | reverse complement strand
AGGGCGGAATGATCGGTTTTTGAATGCATGGTTTTACGGTCTGGATCTGACCATGATCAGGAGCAATAAACCGTGGGCTCTGGATGGGATCGCCTACGGACTGTTCGGTGCAACTGCGACCGGATTCCCGAGCGGCGCGCTGTTCGCCTGCAGCTACAAACTGGTGAGTAAATGCAGTGTTTCGCCAAATCATTAAACTCCTGCAGCTTGCGGGTACAATTGCTCAGGCTGCATAACCGGCTACCAGACTAATGGAGTCTATCCCCGTGGAACAGTTTACCCAGTCCATGCAACCCGCGAGCGAGCCGATCGGTATGATCGAGGAGGTGCATGGGCCGGTGATAGACGTCGTCTGCGATCGGTTGCCATCCCTGCACCAGGCGTTGTTCTGCACATTCGATCACGAGCACTACACCTTCGAGGTTTACCGCCATCTCGACGAGCGCCGTGTGCGCGCGATCGCCTTGCATCCCACCGCTGGCCTCAAGCGCGGCCTGCCGGTATTCGACAGCGGCGGGCCGCTGCGCATTCCTGTTACGCCGGATTGCCTGAACCGTTTGCTCGACGTGTTCGGCGCGCCGCTCGACGGCGGGCAGCCGCTGGTCGCCAAGGAGATGCGCAACATCATCGCGCGCCCGGCGCCGCTGGCCGAAACGATCCCCGCCGAAGGCATCCTCGAATCCGGCATCAAGGTGATCGACCTGCTGTGCCCATTCGTCAAAGGCGGCAAGACCGGGCTGTTCGGCGGCGCGGGGGTGGGCAAGACGGTGCTGATCATGGAATTCATGCACGCCATCGTCAACCTGCATCAGGGCGTGTCGGTATTCGCCGGTGTCGGCGAGCGCATCCGCGAAGGCCATGAGGTGTGGCACGAAATGCAGAGCGCCGGGGTGATGCCGCGTACGCTGATGGTGTTCGGCCAGATGGACGAATCCCCCGGCGTGCGTTTCCGCGTCGGCTTGTCGGCAGTGACCTACGCGGAATACCTGCGCGATACGCTGGGCAAGAAGGTGCTGCTGTTGATGGATAACGTATTCCGCTTCGTGCAGGCAGGCAGCGAAATTTCCGGCCTGCTCGGCCGCATGCCGGCCACCGTTGGCTATCAGCCGACACTGATGACCGAGGTGGCGGAATTGCAGGAGCGCATCATCTCCACGCGCAGCGGCGACATCACCGCAGTGCAGGCAGTGTATGTGCCGGCGGACGATATGACCGACCCGGCGGTGAGCACCATTCTGTCGCATCTCGACACCATGGTGATCCTGTCCCGCAGCCAGGCGGCCAAGGGGATTTATCCGGCGGTCGATCCGTTGCTGTCATCCAGCAAGATGATGGATCGCAGTTTCCTCGGCGACCGCCATTACAGCATTGCCGAAGGCGTGCGCGAGCATCTCGCGCGCTACAAGGAGCTGGAGGACATCATTGCCATGCTGGGGCTGGAGGCGCTTTCGGAAAAAGACCAGCGCATCGTGCTGCGTGCGCGCAAGCTGCAGCGCTATTTATCACAGCCGTTCCATGTGGTGACATCGCATACCGGGATCAAGGGCGCGTCAGTGACGCTGGAGCAAACGCTGACCGATTGCGATGCCTTCCTGCAGGGCAAATACGATGCCGTTTCCGAGGAACAGTGCTACATGCGCGGTGCCATGGCTGGCTCTGCGCAGGAGGTGGCTGCATGAGGACGTTTACCATGCATGTGCAGAGCGCGACGCAGTACGAGCACATCGAGGGCGTGACCAGTTTCGTCGGCGAGGACGAGTCCGGCAGTTTCGGCATCCGCGCCCGCCATGCGCGCATGATGACCGCGTTGAGTTACGGCCTGGCTCGCTACCAGTTACAGGACAGCAGTTGGCATTACCTTGCGTTTCCGCGGGGCATCCTTTATTTTG
>JAGWMH010000335.1 GCA_028871775.1 Betaproteobacteria bacterium | reverse complement strand
CCGGAAGAAGTAATAGGGGCGGTGGTTGTATGGGAGTCGCCTCTGGTATCGAATATTCTGGTTTGCTGAGATTTATCCTCTCCCCAACCCTCTCCCTGTGAGGGAGAGGGCGCTTCTTGAGAGCTCTTTCCGCTATCCAGCTCACGCAGCCATGATTTAAAACCGAACCGCTCCAGCAGCGCACGCAGTTGTTCCGTGTCCTGCGGCGGCGCAGTCAATTCATCGTAACGTTTGGGCAATGGCACATCGCATTTCACCGTGACCAGTTTGCGGCCCTGCGGCAGCCAGTCGAGCGCAGCGCGCAGGTTCTCGCCGACCACGCCGCCGATCTCGCCGGCATGCGCCAGCAGATTGTCCAGCGTGCCGTATTGCGTAAGCCATTTCACGGCGGTCTTCGGGCCGCATTTCATAACACCCGGCACGTTGTCCACCGTGTCGCCCACCAGCGTCAGGTAATCCACAATGCGTTCCGGCGGGACACCGAACTTGGCGAGCACGCCCGCCTCGCCCAGCTTTTCCTCGCTCATGGTGTTCACCCACAGCACGTGTTCATTCACCAGTTGCGTGAGGTCCTTGTCGCCGGTGGAGATGATGCAGCGCGCGCCTTCGGCGGCGGCCTGTTGCGCCAGCGTGCCAATCACGTCGTCGGCCTCCACGCCGTCCACCATCAGGATGTTCCAGCCGAAGGCAGCGATGGCCTCGTGCAGCGGCGCGATCTGCGCTACGAGGTCTTCCGGCATGGGCGGGCGGTGCGCCTTGTATTCCGGATACCAGTCCTCGCGGAAAGTTTTGCCTTTTGCGTCAAACACGCAGGCGCTATAATCCGCCGGGTAATCGGCGCGCAGCTTGCGCAGCATGTTGAGCACGCCGTAGATCGCGCCAGTCGGCTCGTTCTGAGGGCTGCGCAAATCGGGCAGTGCATGGAAAGCGCGGTACAGGTAAGATGAGCCGTCAACCAGCAGCAGTGTCTTCATTATTTTTCGTTTAAGGGTTCATCAAGCATGAATAGCCAATCCAAGCTACCCTCCTCGCAATTGCCGGAAGTGTGGAATTCGAAAGAGGCATGGCGCGTGTTCGGCATTATGTCAGAATTCGTTTCCGCCACCGAACGGTTGAACGCCATCCAGCCAGCCGTCAGCTTCTTCGGCAGCGCGCGCATCTCGCCCGAACATCCCTATTACCAGCTCACCGAGCATATCGCGCGGTTGCTGTCCGATGCCGGATTTTCGGTCATCTCAGGCGGCGGGCCGGGCATCATGGAGGCGGCCAACAAGGGGGCGTTCTACGGCAAATCGCCGAGCGTGGGACTGAACATCCAGTTGCTCCACGAACAGCACTCAAATCCTTACCAGAACATCAGCCAGACCTTCCAGCATTTCTTCGCACGCAAGGTGATGTTCGTGAAATTCGCCATTGCCTACGTGGTGATGCCCGGCGGTTTCGGCACGCTGGATGAACTGATGGAAGCGCTCACCCTGGTGCAGACCGGCAAGACGCGGCGCATCCCGATTATCCTGGTGTGCAGCGATTATTGGCGCGGCATGCTGGACTGGTTCCGGCAAACGCTGCTCGCCGAAGGCATGATCAGCCCGGAAGACCTGGATTTGATCAAGTTGATCAACGAGCCGGAAGAAGTGGTGAGCGCCATCTTCAAGCATTATGAAGCGCGCGGTTTCGAGCTTTCGGAAGCAGAGCGCGAACGGCAGTTTTATTTGTAAGGGCAGTGAAAAGTGAAAGGTGAAACGTGATGCCCACCCGGCGCTTTGCGCCACCCTCCCTGCCGCGAGGGTTACGTTTCACCTTTCACTTTTCACGTTTCACCCATAGTCTTATCGGCTAAAATGCGACCATGCAAAACCACCGGGGAAATGCGATGCGCCTGATTACCACTTTATTCC
>JAGWMH010000334.1 GCA_028871775.1 Betaproteobacteria bacterium | reverse complement strand
ACCAACGCACCAAGTATGCCACCGCTGCCCAGCAAGGATTTAATGGGATCAGCCAGCACAGCAGTAATCAAGGCATCGAACATAATGTGCTAGCGTTAAAAGTGCGGTAGACACTGTTACAGCTTGTACCCCCGATGCACCGCCACCACACCGCCGGACAGGTTGAAGTATTCGACGCGCTCCAGCCCCGCCTCTTCCATCATTTTCTTCAACTCTTCCTGTCCCGGATGCATGCGGATGGATTCGGCGAGATAACGATAACTATCCGCGTCACCGGCGACGAGCTGTCCGATCTTGGGCAGCAGTTTGAACGAGTAGGCGTCGTAAAGCTTTTCGAGCGGTTTGGCGACCTTGGAGAATTCCAGCACGATCACGCGTCCGCCCGGCTTGAGCACGCGCTGCATCTCGCGCAGCGCGGCATCCTTATGCGTGACGTTGCGCAGGCCGAAGGCGATGCTGGCGCAGTCGAAATAATTGTCGGGGAACGGCAGGTGCTCGGCGTCACATTGTGCGACTGGAGTGGCAATGCCCTCATCGAGCAGGCGGTCGCGCCCCACGCGCAGCATGGCGTTGTTGATGTCGGTGAGCACCACCTGCCCGCTGCTGCCGACTTTTTTCAGGAACAACCGCGACAAATCCGCCGAGCCGCCCGCCACGTCCAGCACGCGCTGGCCTTCGCGCACGCCGCTGATCTCGGCAGCGAAGCGCTTCCACAGGCGGTGCAGGCCCACCGACATGAGGTCATTCATCACGTCGTATTTGCCGGCGACGGAATCGAACACGCCCGCGACGCGCTTGGCCTTTTCTTCCTCGGCGACGGTTTCGAAACCGAAATGGGTGGTCTTGGTCATGGCCGACACCGGTGGCTCAATGTCCGCATCCTCGCGGCTTTTGGCCGCCCGCATCCTGCGGGCTGGGCTCGCGGCTTGCGCCTGCCTCTTCCAGCTTGCGCAGATAGTCATGCCATAACGCATCCTGATATTTACCCAACTCATACAGGTAATTCCAGGTGTAGAGGCCGCTGTCGTGACCGTCGTCGAAAGTCAGTTTGAGGGCATAGCTGCCCACCGGCTCCACGTTGAGCAGCTTCACGTTCTGCTTGCCGGCTTGCAACACTTCCTGTCCCATGCCGTGTCCGCGCACTTCGGCGGAAGGCGAATGCACACGCAGGAATTCGAAGGACAGGCGGTAACGCGCGCCGTCGTCGAAGGCGATTTCCAGTTGTTTGGATTGTTGATGCAGGGTGATCTCTGTTGGATTGGTCATGGTTGTCTATTACGTGCGTATCTTATTCAGTAATGCGGTTGTGGAATGTTGATGCAGAAACGGGATGCTGTACACCGTGCCGCCCCAGCCTTGTACTTCACGTGCGCCGACGATTTTGTCCGGCGGCCAGTCGCCGCCTTTCACCAGCACGTCGGGGCGGCAGGCAAGAATCAGATTCAGCGGCGTGTCCTCATCGAACAGCACCACCAGGTCCACTGCCTGCAGCGCTGCCAGCACAGCCATACGGTCTTCCTGTGCGTTCAGCGGGCGATCTTCGCCTTTGCCCAGGCGTTTCACCGAAGCATCGCTGTTCACCCCCACCACCAGCGCCGCGCCCAAGGCACGAGCCTGCGCCAGATAGGTGACGTGGCCGCGGTGCAGCACATCGAAGCAGCCGTTGGTGAACACCAGTGGCCGCTGCAGGGCGGCGGCACGCGCAGCGAAATCGGCGCGGGTGCAGATTTTCTGCTCGAAATTCATCGGCACGTTCATCCAGAACCTATTCCAATTTCAATTCGAAGGCGAGACAAGGCGGCTCTACCCGCAAGGGGTATGCCGTGCGGTTCCCAATGCTTCGCATTGACCGCGACGCAAAGCGAACGACAAAGAAAACGAAAGTTTCAGCGCACGCTAACTTTGCTT
>JAGWMH010000333.1 GCA_028871775.1 Betaproteobacteria bacterium | reverse complement strand
TGGCGAGTTCCACCGCTTCGTTGATAAGCACGCGATAGGGGATTTCTGGATGCCGGATCTGTTCATATGCGCCCAGCAATAATACGGAAAATTCAATCGGACTGAGTTCGGCAGGCGAACGATCAAGATGCGGCGTGACTGCCGCTTCGAGCTCGGCATGCTGCGCCAATACGCCGCGCAGCAGCTTGCCGAAGAACTCCGTATCGTAGCGGCCCAGCCCCTTTTCTTCGCGGATCTGTTTTTCGATCTGCGCGCCTTCGCCCCCGGTCAGCCGCCACTGGTAGACGCCCTGCAGCGCCAGTTCGCGCGCGCGATGGCGCGGGCTTTTGGCGGGTGTATTCGCCTTGACGGCCTGCTCGTTCATGCCAGTTTTCTCAGCAGGTTGACCATCTCAACCGCCACCAGCGCGGCTTCCGCGCCTTTAACATTCATGCGCTCTTCGGCCTGCTCATCGGTTTCCGTGGTAAGTATCGCGTTGGCGACAGGCACGCCAGTATGCAGCTGCACCTCGCCCACCCCGCGCGCGGACTCATTCGACACCACTTCGAAATGGTAGGTATCGCCGCGGATCACCGCCCCCAGCGCGATCAGCGCATCGAATTTTCCGCTCATTGCCATCCGTTGCAAGGCCAGCGGAATTTCCAGCGCGCCCGGCACGCTCGCCAGCGTGATGTCCGCATCGTTTACGCCCTGCTGGACAAGCTGCGTGCGGCAGGCCGCCAGCAGGCCTTCGCAGACCACCGGGTTGAAGCGGCTCTGCACGATGCCGATGCGCATTCCCGCGCCGTTCTGATTCTTTTCGATTTCTCTCATTTCAGCCTCTCTGAATTTTCATCCTGTGACTTGGCGTGGCAGTAACCCACCACCTCCAGCCCGAAACCGGTCATGCTCGGCAGTTTGCGCGGGGTGCCGAGCAAACACATCTTGCCGACATTCAAATCGCGCAGAATCTGCGCACCGATGCCGTAACTGCGCGGATCCCACTGCGTGGCATGATGCGCTTCCGGCGCTGCGGCGGCGCGCTCGCGCAAGTCCTGCGAAGTTTCGTTGTGATGCATCAACACCAGCACCCCCGCGTTCGACTGGCTGATTTTCTGCATCGCATCATGCACGCTGTGGGAATTCGGGTAATGCGCCTGCTCCAGAAAATCCAGCACCGACAGCGGCTCATGCACGCGCACCAGCGTTTCGGCTTGCGGCTGGATGACGCCCTTCACCAGAGCCAGCAGCGTGCGCTGCGTGGTCTTGTCCACATAGATAACCAGGTTGAACGGGCCATAAGCCGTCTGCACGGTGCGCTGCCCCACGCGCTTGACCAGTTTCTCATGCTGGCTGCGGTGTTCGATCAGGGCGGCGATGGTGCCGATCTTGAGATTATGCAGTTGCGCGAACGCTATCAGGTCGGGCAGGCGCGCCATCTCGCCGTCGTCCTTGAGGATTTCGCAGATCACCGCTGCGGAAGTCAGCCCGGCCAGTTGCGCCAGGTCGCAACCCGCCTCGGTGTGGCCGGCGCGCACCAGCACGCCGCCGCTCTGCGCGCGCAACGGAAAGATATGGCCCGGCTGCACGATGTCGGAAGGCTTGGCATTCTTGTCAGCCGCCACCTGAATGGTGTGTGCGCGGTCGGCAGCTGAGATGCCGGTAGTCACGCCGCTCGCCGCCTCGATGGACAGGGTGAAATTGGTGCCCAGCGGCGAACCGTTGTCGCGCACCATCAGCGGCAGGTTGAGCTGCCTGCAATGCGCCTCGGTCAGCGTCAGACAGATCAGCCCGCGCCCGTGCTTGGCCATGAAATTTATTTTTTCCGGCGTGACGAATTCGGCGGCGAACACCAGGTCGCCCTCGTTCTCGCGGTCTTCCTCGTCCACCAGCACCACCATCCGCCCGGCGCGGATTTCGGCGATGATGTC
>JAGWMH010000332.1 GCA_028871775.1 Betaproteobacteria bacterium | reverse complement strand
TATTTGCCAAGTTCTGCTTTGGGGCGGCTCAATTCTCCGTAGAACGCTCCGCTTTACCCCTGCCCAAGTAACACCGAGGGCTATAAATTCATGTCCAAATTTAGTCCTTAATCGCTTCCACCGGCACGAGGATTTTTACTTCATCGCTCACTGCCGGCACGAATTTGGTCATGCCGAATTCCGAGCGTTTGAGGGTGGCGGCGATGTCCGCGCCGCAGGTCGGCTTTTTGTTCATCGGGTGTGGTGCGCAGCGGAAGCTGTTCACGGTGAGCGTCAGCGGTTTGGTGACGCCGAGCAGAGTAAAGCTGCCTTCGGCGGCCACGACCTTGTCGCCATCGAACACCAGTTTGTCTGAGGTGAAGTGCATGGTGGGGAACAGCACGACATTGAAGAACTCGTCCGATTTCAGGTGCTGATCCCATTTGTCAAACCCCATGTCGATCGAGGCTGTCTCAATGACCAGATCCACGCTGCCTTTCTTCGCATCGGTGTCGAGAACGATCTTGCCGCTGGTTTTGTTGAAGCGGCCGCGCTGGGTGGTAAAGCCGAGGTGATTGACTTCAAATACAGGCCATGTGTGGTTGGGGTCTATGGTGTAGTTATCCGCAGCGCAGGCGGGCGCGGCAAGCAGGCTGGCGACAAAGATTATGAGAAGTTTTTTCATGGTGTTTTCCTTTCAGTGTGGTTATTTTTTTGCAACGGTAAAGTGAAAGCGGATCTGTACTTCGTCGGCGACCGTATCGGTGTCGCTCCAGACACCCGTGCCGATGCCGTAATCGAGGCGTTTGATCGGGAACATGCCGTCAATGATCAGCGTATCGGCATTTTGTTTGAGCGTAAAAGGAGCCTTGATGTCCAGCGCCTTGCCCTTGATGGACAACTTGCCGAGCGCTTCATAACGCTCCTTGCCGGAAGGTTTGACGCTGCCCGAGATGAAGCTGGCGACAGGATGATTTTTGGTGTCGAACCATGCCTTGCCCGCGACTTCCTCGTCCGCATCGGTGTTGCCGGTGTCTATGCTGGCGAGGTCGATGTCAATGCTTGCCGAGCCGGTTTCCGGCCTGGCCGGGTCCACCGCGATGCGGGCAGTGAATTTCCTGAAGCTGCCTTCCACCGGCACACCCATCTGTTTCGAAACAAAAGTAATGCTGCTTTGCTGCGGGCGCAGCACGGCAAATTCCGCGCCGGATGCCAGCGCGGCGGCGAGCAGCAGCGGAGCCATCAGAAAATATTTCATGCGCCCCTCCCGAGAAACGGAATCATGCGCGCCAGTATCTCGTCGCGTTCGATGAAGTGATGTTTGAGCGCGGCGCCGATATGGGCAAGCACCAGTCCGAGCATGGCAATGTTGAGGCTTTCATGCACCTCCTTGAGCAAGTCGCCCAGTTCCTTGTTCTTGGCGAGCAGGTCTGGCAGCGGCAGCACGCCGAACCACACGGTCTGGACGCCCTTGGCGGAGCTCATCAACCAGCCGCTCAGCGGCACAATAAATATCAGCGCGTACAGCAGGTAATGCACGGTGTTGGCGGCAAGCTTTTCCCAGAGCGGCATGGCGGCGGGCAACGGCGGCGGGCGATGCGTGCTGCGCCACGCTACGCGCAGCACGGCCAGCAGGAAGATGGTGACGCCGATCCACTTGTGGTAGCTGTATAGCCGGAGTTTGTGCGGCGACAGCGGCAGGTCATGCATGTACACGCCCAGCGGAAAGGTGGCGAAGATCAGCGCCGCCACTGCCCAATGCAAGGTGATGGCGGTGCGGGTGTAGCGATAGGGTGTATTCAAGGCGGTTACCTCGGCGCATTGAGGCCAAGTCTAGTGAGGTATGCGCCCATGTGTCAATTTTCCCTGCCCGTGCTGGATAGCGGGCTATTGAAAAGCTGCCGCGCCTCCCCCATGTTAGGCCAGTGCGGCAACGGTGTT
>JAGWMH010000044.1 GCA_028871775.1 Betaproteobacteria bacterium | reverse complement strand
ATCCGGGTACGCTCATCTTGTTCGAGCAGAGCGAGTTTGCGCTGTATACCATCGAACAGGAGCTGCGCACGACCCAACCAGATCTGATTTGTGAGTTCCTGATCGGCGATGTGCGCGATGCATCGCGGCTGGATGAGGTGATGGGCAAGTATCGCCCGGCAGTGGTTTTTCATGCGGCCGCCTACAAGCATGTGCCGCTGATGGAGCAGCACAATGCCTGGCAGGCAGTGCGCAACAATGTGCTGGGGACATGCTGCGTGGCGCAGGCGGCACAACGGCATGGCGTGGCCAAATTCGTGTTGATCTCGACCGACAAGGCGGTGAACCCCACCAATGTGATGGGCGCGAGCAAGCGCCTCGCCGAGATGGTGTGTCAGGGTTTGCAACAGCCAAGTGGTACACGCTTTGTCATGGTGCGCTTCGGCAATGTGCTGGGCAGCACCGGCAGCGTGATCCCGAAATTCCGCGAGCAGATTGCCAAAGGCGGGCCGATCACCGTGACCCATCCGGACATCACGCGTTATTTCATGTCCATTCCGGAAGCCGCGCAACTGGTGTTGCAGGCCGGCCTGATGGGCAAGGGCGGGGAAATCTTCGTGCTGGACATGGGCGAGCCGGTGAAAATTGTGGATCTGGCGAAAGACCTCATTCATCTTTCCGGGCTGACCGAAGACGATATCCAGATTGAATTCACCGGGCTGCGTCCGGGCGAAAAACTGTATGAGGAATTGCTTGCCGACAGCGAACACACTTTGCCTACGCCGCATCCCAAGTTGCGCATCGCACGGGCGCGCGAGGTGAATGCAGCATGGCTGGAAGATCTATTGGCCTGGATAGGCGCGCATGCCACGCAGGGCGATGCGGAAGTGAAGCACGCCTTGGTGCAATGGGTGCCGGAATATTGCCCCGATCCGGCGGCTAACCGCAAGCAAGCCTGACCGCAGTGGCTTTCCCTGCAATTAACCAGATTCTAATTTCGCTGGCACGCTGGTGCGTTATCGCATTGGGCATCGCTATCCCGCTTTCGGTGGCGCTGGATAACCTGCTGTTGTTCGCCCTGCTGGTGTTGATGCTGGCTGGCAGTTACCGTGCCGTGTTGCACACTGCCGTACATAACCCGGTGGCACGCGCAAGTGCCTTGCTGTTCGCCGCGCTGCTGCTGGGGGTGTCTTATGGCAATACGCCGCTTGGAGAGGCAGCAGACATTCTTGGCAAGTACGCCGATCTTGCCTTTGTGCCATTGCTGATGGTTGCCGGACATGATGCAACAACCCGTCGCCGCGCCATGCTGGGGTTTCTGGCGGTCATGCTGGTTACGGCGCTGTTGTCCTGGCTGGTCGGCCTGTACATACTGCCCATTCAGAGCTGGATGTGGGCGGGGTGCGTACCGGATAACCCGGCCATTTTTCGCAGCTCGATCACGCAAAATATATTGATGTCCTATGCCGCTTATTTGCTTTTTCTGCAGGTACGTGAAGCCGGCTCAAGCAAGGCCAGGTGGTTGTTTACCGGGTTGGCCATATTTGCGGGCGGTAATGTGCTGTTCATGGTATCGGGTAAAACGGGCTATCTGATACTGCTGGCACTATTGACCTACTTTGCCTGGATAACCCTGGCGCGGCGTTTACACCTTAGTGGGCGCAGTATTGGCTGGCGGGAGGGTGCGGGCACAGGATTGTTGACACTTGCCGTGATTTTCGGCACTTACCAGGTATCGCCACGCCTGCATGAGCGGGTAAACAAGATGGTGACGGAATTCCAGGCATGGCAACCCAATATGCATAATGAAACCTCCACCGGGGAACGGCTGGAGTTCTACTACAATACGTTTGCCATAGTTAAACAGCATCACCTGTTGGGTGTCGGTACCGGCGGTTTCCCCGCGGCCTATGCGCGGCAAGTACAGGGCAAGGATGTGACGCTCACCCGCAATCCGCACAATGAGTATTTGCTGGTCACGGTGCAGGTCGGCGTGGCCGGATTGGTATTGTTGCTGTATTTGTTCTACACCCAATGGCGCCATGCGGTGAAATTAGCCAGCCTGTTCGAGCAGGATGCGGCGCGCGGCCTGGTGCTGACCATTGCTCTAACCAGCCTGTTCAACTCCCCATTGCATGACCACACGGAAGGCCTGTTTTTCGCCTTCGCGAGCGCACTGTTGTTTGCCATTCCTGGCTGGGCGAGGCGCAATGGCTGATAAAACTACTAGCCATCTGACTAACCCAGCAAAAGACGCTGGGCAAGTCATTGGTTATGCGAGGCGATAATGCTGCGTTGGAAACCGACTCAAAATGCTCATTTACTATGTGTAAACTCCGCTTTCTCGCCGGTTTCCGCCTTGCCTGATCGCCTCTCGTTACGTTATTCAATGCCCTGGTAGGGGGAGTTCTGCCATGCCCAAGGACTACGCCAGAACCGACCGGATAGCGGAGCAGATACAGCGCGAGCTGGCCGAACTGGTGCGCCTGGAAGTGAAAGATCCGCGCGTGCGCCTGGTCACCCTGACCGGTGTCGAAGTGGCTCGCGACTACTCGCACGCCAAGGTCTATTACACCACGCTGGAAGGTGCAAGCGGCAAGGTGCAGCAAGGCTTGGAGCGAGCCAGCGGATTTTTGCGCAGCCAGCTTGCGCACATCATGAAGCTGCGCATCACCCCGCAGCTGCACTTTGTCTATGACGAATCGGTCGAACGCGGTGTACGCCTGTCGCATCTCATAGACCAGGCGGTTGCCAGCGACAAGGGAGGCAGCTCGTAGCCCGTAGCTTGTAGCGGGCAGCCAAGCCGGGTTTGCTACCAGCTACCAGCTACAAGCTACCAGCTAAGTATATGACTCGTAACAAACGCCCGCTGGACGGCGTCCTGCTGTTCGACAAACCGCTCACCCTCAGCTCCAACACCGCCCTGCAAAAAGTGCGCCGCCTGTTTCAGGCAGAAAAGGCGGGGCATACCGGCACGCTTGATCCGCTGGCAACCGGCTTGCTGCCTGTCTGCTTCGGCGAAGCCACCAAATTCTCCAATGCGCTGCTGGACGCGGACAAGACCTACCGCGCGCTGATCCGGCTGGGGCAGACCACCACCACCGGCGATGCCGAAGGCGAAATCACCGGCACCTGTGCCGTGGCGCTGAACGAGCCACAGGTGCGGGAAGTGTTGCGTAATTTCGTCGGAGAAATCCAGCAGCTTCCGCCGATGCACAGCGCCATCAAACATCAGGGCAAACCGCTGTACGAGTACATCCGCAAAGGCGAAACCATAGAGCGCGAAAGCCGCCGCGTGACCATCCATGAGTTGGTGTTGGAGCGCATCGCCGGTGATGAGTTGGATATCACCGTGCGTTGCAGTAAGGGTACTTACATCCGCACACTGGCCGAGGATATCGGCAAAGCCTTGGGGTGCGGCGCGCACTTGCAGGGTTTGCGCCGTACGGCGATTGCCGGATTCCGTTTGGAAGACGCATACAGCTGGCCTCAGCTTGAGGCGATGACCATGCCGCAGCGCGAGGCCTGCCTGCTGCCGCTGGATTGCCTGTTACAGGATTTGCCTGTGCTTGAACTGGATACGGCGCAGGTGACCCGCATCGCGCAGGGCCAGCGGTTCGCCATTGATACCGCGCTGCCGGACGGTAAGGTTCGCCTGTACCATGCCGGTCGCTTTGTCGGAGTGGCCAGCCTGATAGAGCGGCGGCTGATTCCAGACAGGCTGCTGGCTGACGTGGCAAAGAGCGCGGCCTGCGCCGGTTAAGTTGTAGCGATTACTGGAGGCAAGAAGGTAACTGGCTCGCGGTTCGGATAAATCAGGTAACTGGATTATTCGTGTTTTGATCTAGCTAGCTCGCGAAATGACCGTTTTGGGCTACGCAAATGGAGATTCATATTTTTGTGTTCTAACCAATGCTTCATGCGGCCAAGATGCAAACTATACGTCGAGCCTCGACAACGGAGAGTGCCTAATCGAAACCAAACCCCTTGGCCGTGATCGCGCCATCGCCATCGGTGGAGATGACGTAGAAGGGCATTCCACCCCGATCGCTGCGTCGAAGCTCGAAATGTTTGCGATCACGACCCTATCTACCCTCTGTTCTGAAGGCTATTCCGAAGATTTATCCTATGCGCCAAGTATTCGATTGAGAGATGCGCGTAGCGTTGCACCATCTCCGCCGCTGCCAATCACTTGATGATCGTAAATCCAGAGATGAACGCCATGGTGTCCCCATTAAAGAAATTCAGATCGACATTACCGACAATGCCGTCGATTTGACCAGCCCACGAGTATTGCCAGAAATACCAGCTCTGGCGCCATGCGGGCGGAATCCAGGGATAAAGGATCGGATCCTGAGAGGTGTTCGACGCGACGTTTGTCACCCAAAGCGGGTGGTCGGCAAACTCGTCGCAATCCCCCGTCAGATCCGCCCAAAGACTCGCGTTGGTATAGATGATGGGCTTGATGCCGTAGAAACCTTCGATGGCGTCGCAAAACGCGTGCAACTGCCGCACGAACTCGGCCTGCGTCACATGCAACTTAGCGAGATCGTTATCACCGCTCTTCTTGTCCCACTCAATGTCGATAGCAGGCGGCAACTGGGGCAGGCGGCGGGTTCCCACCGCCTTCATGAATGCATCGGCCTGCCTGTCGCCAGGCACGCCCGCGCGGAAGTAGTGGTAAGCGCCGACGATCATGCCGTTCGCCTGACTGTTCTTCCAATTTGCCTGGAAGTAAGCGTCCTCGCTCGTCCCGTCGGTGGCCTTGATAAAGGCGAAGCTCACCTGCGTTCTGACCTTCGCCCAGTCGATGTTCTTTTGATAGTGCGATACATCGATTCCGCGCACCAGCACGTCGCCATTGCCGATCAGCTTCTCGACCGGCGTCGGCGGCGGCGTAGCGCCCAAGAGCATCTGGCGAACGGTCCCCAACACATCGCGCGCGCTACCGCCGCCTCCGGCTGGCGACGGGGCGTCGTTGACAATCGCGGACGCGGTCCGGTTAGCCTGTCCTGAAGTCAGTAGACCGCGCTTCTGGAAGTCGGTAAGAACGGTTCCTTTGTCGTATTGCTTCGCCGCGTCGGGCTCGTAGGTCCGGCCCTCGCCACTTGAGGAAGGTCCTTTCGCGTCAACCGAGCCGCTTGCGCCCGCGGCCGAACTCGCCTTGATGCTGTCGACTTTGCTCTTCGCCTCGTTTGCCTTCGCCTTGGTATTCGCGTCGTTCGATTCCTGCGCCAGTTGACCGAGTAACCTCGACACGTCGTCGAGGCCGGAAAGGTCGCGGAAGATGTTCGGCGTGCTCATGACCCGGAGGGCGTCCGCCAGTCCAGTGGGGTCGGGCGCCGCGGGTGGCTGGGTAATTTGGATGACATTACCTGGCAGCTGAGTCGGGGTGACGTTCGGCATCTCGCCTCTCGGTCCAGGTGTGACACCGCTGATGTCGGGCGGAGTTTCGGCAGTCATCTGCGTCCAGTCCCACATGCGCGTCACGTCGCGCTTCTCACAGGCGTTGCAGTGGCCAAGCATGGCTTCGGCGAAAACGCCACGCGTCGGCAGCATGACGATATCCTCCAGCGGCTCCTCCGGGTCGTCGGAGTGCTTTTCGCTCCAACCAGTGATCTCACCGTCGAAAAGGTAGGCGAGATAGTTCCCGGAAATGGCGATCGGCTTGTCGTCGATCGCGTTCAGGATTTCCGGATAGTCGGAGAGCACTGCTTCGAGGTGAAGCCGCCGATCCACGGGATTCTCAAGCGTCCAAACTGCCTGGTTGTAATAGCCACGGTTGCCGTTCAGGTGCTGGAGCAGCACTTCCGCAGCAAGGCCGTCCTCGTCCTTGTCGTAAACCTTCGGTTGGCTTCCAATGCCCTTTTTCGAAGGTGTGCGCAGAGAACCGATTCCTTCCATCTCGGTCTCCTGAGGCGTCACTTTCACCTTCACGGTCCACGAACCGCTATTGTCGCCGTACCACCGCTTTTCATCGTTGGTTCCAAGGATGACGGTTCCATCACGATCAGCAGTCCATTCCTGGTAGCTTCCGCCCTGTTGCCAGATACCCTCCTCACCAACTTTATAGACGAGCGAATAGGGTTTCAGCCCTGGCGCAAGAAAGCTGTCACTTGCCACATCGGGTTTCCCCGACGACGTATTCTTGCCCGCAAGACCGCCGAAGTCTATCTGCTCATCCGTCGTGGACATGGTAATCGTATCCCCCTTCTTGACCGTCACGCCGGAATCAACCCCATCGGCGCTCTTCCCAGGCACCTGGACGGTGTTGGTTCTTGTCACGGCTGGCTCGCCTGCCGGCGCCTTCTTCTCATAGATGGTGCCGCCGTACTTGAGCCTGAACATCGCGTCGAAGCCGGTGCGCAGGCTCGGGTCAAGCAGCGTCTGCTCGAGGATAGTGCGGAATCGGATGGCCAGTGTGTCGTCGAAAGCGAACGGCGCGTAAGGAACGAGCACTGCCTTCTTACGCCCCGTGAACTCGGTCCTCACCTTGTAGTGCCGGAGCACCTCGTAGTACTCGACGGTAAGCGCGTGGCAATGGTTGTGGTTCGCCACCTTACGAGTCTGAAGCCTGTTCTGCTCCGCCTGCGTGGCCTGGACGACCACAGTGCTGTTCAGGCTTCGGGTATAGGATGTCTGCTGCCGAACCCGGTCGTGGATGTCCTGCGTCGAATCGGCGGCGAGATTGCGGTCCCCCGAGGTATGGCTCGCGCTGCCGCCGATCGCGCCGTTGAAGGCGAGGTTGATGTCCTTGATAGGGATCGTCGCCGCGCCGGCGAGGCCACCCATCACCGATCCGCCCTCTTGGGTCTCGCGCAGCGCGGCAATAACCGTCTCCTCGATCGAGCGATCACGCCTGAGGTCGTGGTTGAGATTCTCGTCCGCCGTAACGTTGTCAGTGCGCGCCGCCCAATCCTGGCGCGCCCACTCTATAACTGCGACTTGTGTACTCTCGCCAGGTGCGAGTGCGAGGCTATACTTGATCTCGCCGAGCGAGTGCCCAAGCGAAAACCACTGGTGCCGAAACTCAAGCACCTCGCCGAATTTAAGCGACGGATTGTGTGTGGTTGGCGTGTCCGTCACCATCACTTCAGCAACGGAGAGATTGCTATAATCCACGTTGTCCGCTCTTCTCTTAATCGTATGCACAGGCTGGCCCCAAGAACGAACGACTACTTTGTAGAAACGATGTTCTTGTACAGGAAGCGATGAAGGAACCAGTGTCTCGCAGCAATCATCCCCGAGGCGTGCGGTGACTGGTCTAACAAAGGAAAAGGGCGATAACTTACGATCGCACGCGTCCGGAGATTGGATAGCGGGCAGTGTTGGCGCGATCGCACAATCACAGACCTCATCCAGATCGATTGCCGGCGGACTTACATAGACCGGAAATGCGATACAGACTGGCTCGAACTTGCTGCTTCCGCTAATTTGGGGTCCGAATTTTGTTGTGATGCGTGGAGCATCTTCGGATCGTTGCGCAGCACTCAACAAATCGTAGCCGTCCAGCCCAACCCGTGGTGCCGTGATCAGTAGCGCGCTTGCCTCCATGATTCCGCTGTCGATGACCGGCTTGAGGTCGAAGGAAACGTAGCCTGCGGCATCCGAGCAGAGCGTCGTGACCGGAAACTGGCTCGCGTCTGCACTGTCGCTCGTTTGTACCGTGAGACTTGCAACCACACCGGCCACCGGCGCAGCCGTTGTCTCATTCAGGAAATAGCAACGCACTTTCTTCAGCATTTCAAGTTTCATTTATTATTCTCCAAATACATACCCGCAATTTAGCAGCAAAATCCCTTGATGGGTATAGGCCAAAATATATAGGCCTTGGGATGAAATGCTCTCTGAGTTCGAGTTCAAATCGGGGAGCCAGCCGCAACCCGGATGCGGAACGTCTACTCACACAGCCGATTTACCCATCCGTCTGCTTTGCGCACTGCCAATCGCACACGTATCTTTGATTCGCAGCGAATGGCGTAACTTTGTTATAATGCCTCGCTTTGCAGAGGGCGTTTACCATGCGTATTACCCAAAAGGCACTGACCTTTGACGATGTCCTGCTGGTTCCGGCGCATTCCAACGTGTTGCCGCGTGATGTCAGCCTGCGCACCCAGCTTACCCGCAACATCACCCTGAACATTCCCATATTGTCCGCCGCGATGGATACAGTCACCGAGGCGCGTCTGGCGATTGCCCTGGCGCAGGAGGGCGGCATCGGCATCGTGCACAAGAACATGTCGGCCCGTGCGCAGGCGCTGGAAGTTGCCAAGGTGAAACGCTTCGAGAGCGGGGTGGTGAAAGACCCGGTTACCATAGCGCCGCAGATGACGGTGCGCGACGTGCTGAACCTCACCCGCCAGCACAAGATTTCCGGCCTGCCGGTGGTGCAGGGCAAACAGGTGGTCGGCATCGTCACCAACCGTGATTTGCGCTTCGAGAGCAATCTGGACCAGCCGGTGCAGAACATCATGACGCCGCGCGAGCGGCTGATTACGGTGAAGGAAAACGCCAGCCGCGAGGAGGCGCGGAGCCTGATGCATCAGCACCGCATCGAGCGCGTGCTGGTGGTGAACGATGCGTTCGAACTGCGCGGCCTGATTACCGTGAAGGATATTCTGAAATCCAGCGAACACCCGCGCGCGAGCAAGGATGACCTGGGGCGTTTGCGCGTGGGTGCGGCAATCGGCGTGGGCGAGGGCACCGACGAGCGCGCCACGCTGCTGGTGGAGGCCGGGGTGGACGTGCTGATCGTGGACACCGCGCACGGCCACTCGCAAGGCGTGATGGACCGGGTCAAATGGGTGAAGAAGAATTTTCCGCAGATAGACGTGATCGGCGGCAACATCGCTACCGCTGCGGCGGCCAGGGCGCTGCTGGATCACGGCGCGGATGGCGTCAAGGTGGGCATCGGCCCCGGTTCGATCTGCACCACGCGCATGGTCGCGGGTGTCGGCGTGCCGCAGATTTCCGCCATCCAGAATGTGGCCGATGCGCTGGGTGGAACCGGCGTGCCGCTGATTGCAGACGGCGGGGTGCGCTACTCCGGCGATATTTCCAAGGCGATCGCGGCGGGCGCCCACACCGTGATGCTGGGCGGCCTGTTCGCCGGCACCGAAGAGGCGCCGGGCGAAGTGGAATTGTTCCAGGGCCGCTCCTACAAGTCCTACCGCGGCATGGGCAGCCTGGGCGCAATGCAGCAGGGTTCCAGCGATCGTTACTTCCAGGACAACGAAGGCAACCAGGACAAGCTGGTGCCGGAAGGCGTGGAAGGACGCGTGCCCTACAAGGGCAGCGTGCTGGCGGTGATCCACCAGTTGATGGGCGGCCTGCGCGCCAGCATGGGCTATCTGGGTTGCCCGGATATCGCCACTATGCACACCAAGGCCGAATTCGTCCAGATCACCACCGCCGGCATCCGCGAATCGCATGTGCACGATGTGCAGATCACCAAGGAAGCGCCGAATTACCATGTAGATTAAATCGGTGAAAGGTGAAAAGTGAAACGTGAAACGTAACCCTCCCGGCAGGGAGGGTGGCGCATAGCGCCGGGTGGGCATCACATTTCACTTTTCACATTTCACGATTACATTTCACATTTCACCGACATGCACAAAAAAATCCTCATCCTCGATTTCGGCTCCCAATACACCCAGCTCATCGCCCGCCGCGTGCGCGAATCCCTTGTGTATTGCGAGTTGCATCCGTGGGACATGGCGGAGGCGGACATCCGCGCCTTCGCGCCGAGCGGCATCATTCTTTCCGGCGGGCCGGCTTCCGTTTATGAAGAAGAGACGCCGAAAGCGCCGCAGATGATATTCGAACTGGGCGTGCCGGTGCTGGGCATCTGCTACGGCATGCAGACTATGGCCGCACAACTGGGCGGTGCGGTGGAAAGCGGCAGGGTGCGCGAATTCGGTTATGCGGAAATCCGTGCGCGCGGCCACTCAAAATTGTTCAGCGGCATTCAGGATCGAACCAACGCACAAGGCCACGGCCTGCTGGATGTATGGATGAGCCACGGCGACAAGGTGACGGCATTGCCGCCGGGTTTTGCCGTGGTTGCCAGCAACGAGACCACGCCCATCGCCGGCATGGCCGACGAGGTGCGCCGCTTCTACGCCGTGCAATTCCATCCCGAAGTGACGCATACCCATCAGGGCAAGGCGATTCTGAGCCGCTTCGTGCACGATATCTGCGGCTGCGGGCAGGATTGGAACATGCCGGATTATATTCCTGAGGCGGTGGAAAAAATCCGCGCCCAGGTCGGCAGCGAAGAAGTCATTCTGGGACTGTCCGGCGGGGTGGATTCTTCGGTGGCGGCGGCGCTGATCCATCGCGCCATCGGCGACCAACTCACCTGCGTGTTCGTGGACAACGGCCTGTTGCGCCTCAACGAAGGCGCGCAGGTGATGGAGACTTTCGCCAGTCATCTGCACATGAAGGTCATCCACGTGGACGCAAGCGCGGAATTTATGCATCATCTGACCGGCGTATCCGACCCTGAACAGAAGCGCAAAATCATCGGGCGCGAGTTTGTTGAAGTATTCCAGCGCGAGGCCAAAAAACTGCCGCAAGCCAAATGGCTGGCGCAGGGCACCATCTACCCGGACGTGATCGAATCCGCCGGCGCGAAAACCAAGAAGGCGCACACCATCAAGTCGCACCACAACGTCGGCGGCCTGCCGGAAAGCCTGCACCTCAAGCTGCTGGAGCCGCTGCGCGAGCTGTTCAAGGACGAGGTGCGCGAACTCGGC
>JAGWMH010000331.1 GCA_028871775.1 Betaproteobacteria bacterium | reverse complement strand
AATCCCGACCTACATAACCACGACTGTACAATCAACGAGCGCGGCGTGGCGAACGAGGGAAAGAATTTCGCCTGGCAGGAACGCCAGATTGAGAACCCCGCACTGCTGCAAGCGGCGCAGCAAATTAACGCAGAGGGCGACTACCTGAGCGAAATTTCGCTCGCCGCGCGCGGGCTGGTCAGCAGCCTGTGCGAGCGCCTGTACAAGGGTGTGCTGCTGTTCATTGATTACGGCTTCGGCGCGGGCGAGTATTACCATCCGCAACGCGCGCAGGGCACGCTGATGTGCCACTACCGCCACCATGCGCACGGCGATCCGTTCTTCCTGCCCGGCTTGCAGGACATCACCGCGCATGTGGATTTCACCGCCGTTGCCGAAAGCGCCATAGACAGCGGCGGGCATTTGCTCGGCTACACCACGCAGGCGCACTTCCTGATCAACTGCGGCATCACCGGATTGCTGCAAGATACCGCACCGGAAAACCTGCGCGACTACCTGCCGCTTTCCGCGCAACTGCAAAAGCTCACCAGCCCGGCGGAGATGGGCGAACTGTTCAAGGTAATCGCGCTGGGCAAGGGGATGGATGCGCCGCTGTGCGGTTTTGTGTCAGGAGACAAGTCGCGCCTGTTGTAATCACAGCCTGTTTCCCGATCAGAGAATATCGCACATCCACAGTTTCGCGCTGGTAAGCAACGCTGATGCAAGAGTGCTGATCCTGGGCAGCATGCCCGGAATGAAATCGCTGGAGCAAAACCAGTATTACCCCCATCCGGCGAACGACTTCGCATCATTCTTCGCGCGGCAACCGCATATCACGCAGGTATTCTTCATTGGCAGCAAGGCAGAGCAATGCTTCAGAAAATTCGTGCAGGGCAAACAAGCATTACCGCCACTCAAGTTTCGCCGACTACCTTCGACAAGCCTGGCATATGCCGGAATGCGCCATTAAGACAAATTGCAGGCATGGCGAGTTACTGTGAGCGTTTGATCTTAAAAACGGTGATTTATCCACGAAAGCACGAAAGACACAAAATAAATCCATGCGTTGCAGTGATTATGGCACTCACCCTTTGGGTAACGAGCTACAGCTTAGTGTGAATCGCCGATCTGGACACGAACCAGAGAACTGTTCGGCCAAAATGCAAGATACTTTTTCCACTTGTGTTGAAAGTTTTTTCTGATAGATTGCTGTATGTATCCGTAGCACCTCGTGTAACTTTGATGAGAGCGGCCCTGTTTGTTCAATATATGGAGGACGGCATGATGAATCTTGAATTATCAAAATTATCTGGTGTGATGTTGTGCTTAGCGCTGGCGCTTACTCTTTGCGGCTGCGCAACAAACAATAGCCCGCTCTTCGTGGCGGCAGAATCCGGTAACCTGAAAGAAGCTAGCCGCTTGCTGGGCGAGGGTGCGGATATCAATGCCAGGAGTAGAAAAGGTACTACCCCTCTATTTGCCGCCGCCTGGCAGGGGCACAAGGATGTGGCTGAATTGCTGATCGCCAAAGGGGCTGACGTCAACGCCAAGGCCACAAATGGCGTCACCCCTCTTTATAACTCAGCCTATCGTGGACACAAGGATGTGGCAGAACTGCTGATCGCCAAGGGCGCTGACATCGAAGCCAGAACCTTTGATGGAAGCACCCCTCTGCATGGCGCTGCCTTGAAGGGAGACAGGGAAATTGTTGAATTACTGATTGCCAAGGGTGCCGATGTGAATGCCAAGACCGTGAGAGGTGACACTCCCTTGGCTTATGCGAAAAACCATGACGATGTGGCCGAGGTGCTCCAGCTGCATGGCGGAAAATAACCGATCTCGAGTGTGTTTGAGTTTCACACCGGCCATTCGTCATTGACGCAGCAGACTCCTCATTAATTGTCCATTGCGAGGCTTAGGGATTTTTATTAGGTGGGATGTAAGTATATTTT
>JAGWMH010000330.1 GCA_028871775.1 Betaproteobacteria bacterium | reverse complement strand
GTGTTCGGTTTTTCCGCATGGTGGTGGGCGGCATTCCTGATACAACGCGTGTGGGCAGGCTATCGCAACATTTCCCCCGACAGTTTGTTTGACCGCCGCACCTTGTGGGTGGCGCTGCTTGGTTTTGCCGTGTTGCTGTTATCCAGCAGCGCCCTGGAAGCGCTGCGGTTGCATAGCCTGAAAGCCGCGCTGCCGCTTGCACCCGGCGGCATGCTCGGTGCGGTGCTGGGCGATGCGTTGACAAAATTTCTCGGCTTCACCGGTTCCACCCTGATCCTGCTGGCGCTGATCGCCGCCGGGTTCAGCCTGTTCAGCGGCTTGTCCTGGCTGCGTTTTACCGACTGGCTGGGTGCGGCTATCGAGTCAACTTATTTCTGGGTAAAAAATACCTGGCAGACCTGGCAGGACAGGCGCATCGGCGCGCAGGCATCGAGCGAACGCCTGGCGGTGGTGGAAGAAGAGAAAAAGCGCGTGGAAGATCACCTGCCCATTCACATCGAACATGCGGCGCTGGAGGTGCGGCAATCCGCGCGCGTGGTGGAAGAGAAACAGGTTCCGTTGTTTGCCGACATGCCCGATTCGCCGTTGCCGCCGCTGCATTTGCTGGATCAGCCGGCGCATGAAGTCGAGGTGCTTTCCGCCGATACGCTGGAATTCACCTCGCGCCTGATCGAGCGCAAGCTCAAGGATTTCGGCGTAGAGGTAAAGGTGGTGGCGGCTTACCCGGGGCCGGTCATCACGCGCTACGAGATCGAGCCTGCCGTCGGCGTGAAGGGCAGCCAGATCACCAACCTGGTGAAGGACCTGGCGCGTGCTCTGTCGGTGGTCAGCATCCGCGTGGTCGAGACCATACCCGGCAAGGCCTATATGGCGCTGGAGCTGCCCAACCCGAAGCGGCAGATGGTGAAGCTCTCCGAGATATTGAGTTCGCAGGCCTACGCAGACATGCCTACGCCGCTCACCATGGCGATGGGCAAGGATATTTCCGGCAAGCCGGTGGTGGTGGATCTGGGCAAGATGCCGCATGTGCTGGTGGCGGGCACCACCGGCTCCGGCAAGTCGGTGGCGATCAATGCCATGATCCTGAGCCTGCTGTACAAGGCCACGCCGCAGCAGGTGCGCCTGCTGCTGGTCGACCCCAAGATGCTCGAACTGTCGGTGTATGAAGGCATCCCGCACCTGCTCGCCCCCGTGGTCACCGACATGCGCCAGGCCGCCTCCGCGCTCAACTGGTGCGTGCAGGAAATGGACAAGCGCTATCGCCTGATGTCGTCGCTCGGCGTGCGCAACATTTCCGGCTACAACCAGAAAGTGCGCGACGCCATCAAGGCGGAACAACCGCTGACCAACCCTTTTACGCTGACCCCGGACAACCCGGAGGCGCTGGAAGAGCTGCCGTTCATCGTGGTGTTCATCGACGAGCTGGCCGACCTGATGATGGTGGTGGGCAAGAAGGTCGAGGAGCTGATTGCGCGCTTGGCGCAGAAAGCGCGCGCGTCCGGCATCCACCTGGTGCTGGCCACGCAGCGCCCCTCGGTGGATGTGATCACCGGGCTGATCAAGGCCAACGTGCCGACACGCGTGGCGTTTCAGGTGTCGAGCAAGATCGACTCGCGCACCATCCTCGACCAGATGGGGGCGGAGGCGCTGCTCGGCCAGGGCGACATGCTCTACCTGCCGCCGGGCACCGGCTATCCGCAGCGCGTGCATGGCGCCTTCGTGTCCGACCAGGAAGTGCACCGCGTCGCCGAATACCTCAAAGCGCAGGGCATGCCGCAATATGTGGAAGGCGTGCTGACCTCGCTGGAAGAACAGGAGGCGGGCGGCGAAGAAGAAGGCGGTCCCGATGCGGAAGCCGATGCGCTATACGACCAGGCCGTGGAGATTGTGGTGAAGTCGCGCCGCGCCTCCATCTCGCTGGTCCAGCGCCACCTGCG
>JAGWMH010000043.1 GCA_028871775.1 Betaproteobacteria bacterium | reverse complement strand
CATCAGATGAACTGGGAAAATGTGATATTCACTTTATCTCTGTGCCCTCTGTGATCTCTGTGACTTGAATTACTGTTTTTAGATTTATGATTTTATCCATGAAAATCCGCGTTCATCCGTGGCTTATTGACGTTCCATGACCTCAGCCGACTTATTTGAATCTCCATCCCCCGCTGCGCCGTTAGCGGAACGCCTGCGCCCCAAACACATCGATGAAGTGATCGGCCAGTCGCACCTGCTGGGGCCGGGCAGGCCGCTGCGGCTGGCGTTCGAGTCCGGCAAGCTGCACTCGATGATTTTGTGGGGGCCGCCAGGGGTGGGCAAGACCACGCTGGCGCGGCTGATGGCATCGGCTTTCGACGCCGAGTTCGTGCCGCTGTCGGCGGTGCTGTCCGGCGTGAAAGACATCCGCGATGCCATTGCCAAAGCCGAACTCACGCTGCAACAAAACGGACGCCACACCATCCTGTTCGTGGACGAGGTGCACCGCTTCAACAAATCGCAGCAGGATGCTTTCCTGCCCTTCGTCGAACAGGGACTGGTCACCTTCATCGGTGCGACCACCGAAAACCCTTCGTTTGAAGTGAATAGCGCATTACTGTCGCGCGCCCAGGTGTATGTGCTGCACGCGTTGTCGGCGGAGGAGCTGGCGCAGTTGTTCGCCCGTGCGCGGAAGCTGGTTTTGCAAGGGCTGGAATTGGATAACGCAGCGAAGGAGCGCATCATCGGCTATGCAGACGGCGACGCACGGCGCCTGCTCAATGCGCTGGAGCAGTTGCAGATTGCGGCACAAACCGCTGGCGTGAGCAAGGTAGACAGCGCGTTTCTTGATAACACGCTGGCGCAGAACCTGCGCCGTTTCGACAAGGGCGGCGAGGTGTTCTACGACCAGATTTCCGCGCTGCACAAATCGGTGCGCGGCTCCGATCCCGATGCCGCGCTGTACTGGCTGGTGCGCATGCTGGACGGCGGCGCCGACCCGCGTTACCTGGCGCGGCGCATTGTGCGTATGGCTTGGGAAGACATCGGCCTGGCCGATCCGCGCGGCATCGAAATTGCGTTGCGTGCCGCAGAAACCTATGAGCGCTTGGGTTCGCCGGAAGGCGAGCTGGCGCTGGCGCAGGCGGTAATTTATTTTGCCGTGGCCGCCAAGTCGAATGCCGGCTACGTCGCGTATAATACCGCCCGCGCCTTTGTCGCCCAGGATGGCTCGCGCGAAGTGCCGCTGCACCTGCGCAACGCCCCGACCAAATTGATGAAGCAGCTCGATTATGGCAAGGGCTACCGCTATGCGCACGACGAGGCGGAAGGTTATGCGGCGGGCGAAAATTATTTCCCGGATGGCATGCCGGAAGTGAGTTTCTACCAGCCGACGGATCGCGGGCTGGAAGCAAAGATTGCGGAGAAGCTGGCGCATTTGCGTGAGCTGGACATAAGGGCAAAAAAAGAAAAATAGCCACATAACCAGCGACTTGGCTGGTGTTTTCTGGCAGCCTAGTCGAATGGCTAGTAGTTATATCAGAGAACACAGAGATCACAGAGAAAACCGTGGCAGATCAACTGACAGAGAAGATAATTGCGGCGGCAATTGAAGTACACAAAACGTTGGGTGCTGGGCTGTTGGAATCGATTTACGAAGAAGCCTTATGCTTTGAATTAGGCACCATGGAGATTGCTTTTCAAAGGCAAGTTGAAGTTGATGTGCTGTATAAGGGCCATGTCATACATGGGCAACGGCTAGATTTACTGGTCGAGAATGAAGTTGTCGTCGAAGTGAAGTCCTTGAGAGCGTTACCTGAAATTGCAACGGCTCAATTGCTTTCTTACCTAAAGTCAACCGGCCTTAGGCGTGGGCTATTACTGAATTTTGGTGAGACGCAGCTAATCAAGGGCATCAAGCGGATTTCTCTGTGATCTCTGTGTTCTCTGTGGCTGGATGGTTTTGAATTTGAGGTTTTCATGTTAGACATACAACTGTTGCGTCATGACCTGGCTGCTGTTGCGAGCCGTCTTGCCCTGCGTGGCTTTACACTGGATATAGAAAAGTTCGCGCAACTCGAAGCCGGGCGCAAGCAGATACAGACGCGCACGCAGGAGCTGCAAGCAAGGCGCAACGCGACTTCCAAACAGATCGGCGCAGCCAAGGCCAAGGGCGAGGATACCGCGGCGATCATGGCCGAGGTAGCGACATTGGGCGATGAGCTCAAGCAACTGGAGAACAAACTGGAGCAGGTGCAGCACGAGTTGAATGCATTTCTCTCCGTCATTCCCAATACGCCGCACGCCTCAGTGCCGCATGGCAAGTCGGAAGCAGACAATGTCGAGATGCGTAAAGTTGGTACGCCGCCCAAGCTCGATTTCGAGGTTAAGGATCACGTCAGCATCGGCGAAGGATTGGGCGGGCTGGATTTCGAAACCGCCGCGAAGATTTCCGGTGCGCGCTTTTCGTTGCTGAAAGGGCCGCTGGCGCGGCTGCACCGCGCACTGGCGCAGTTCATGCTGGATATGCATACCGAGCAACATGGCTACACCGAGACCTATGTGCCTTATCTGGTAAATGCGGATTCCATGCGCGGTACCGGGCAATTGCCGAAATTCGAGGAAGACTTGTTCCGTGTACCGCGTGTGATGGGGGAAGAAGGCGAGATAAACTTTTATCTCATTCCGACCGCTGAAGTTCCCGTCACCAACATGGTGCGCGATGAGATCGTGCCGCTGGAAAAACTGCCGCTGAAGTTCGTGGCGCATACGCCGTGCTTCCGCTCCGAGGCCGGTTCCTACGGGCGCGACACGCGCGGCATGATACGCCAGCACCAGTTCGACAAGGTGGAGCTGGTGCAGATCATCCATCCGGAAAAATCCTATGAAGGGCTGGAGGAATTGCTCGGCCATGCCGAAGTTATTCTGCAAAAACTCGGCCTGCCATATCGCGTGGTCAAGCTGTGCACCGGTGACATGGGTTTTTCCGCCGCAATGACTTACGACATCGAGGTGTGGCTGCCGGCACAGAACACCTACCGCGAGATTTCTTCCTGCTCCAACTTCGAGGCGTTCCAGGCGCGGCGCATGCAGGCGCGCTTCCGCAACGCGCAGGGCAAGCCGGAATTGCTGCATACCCTGAACGGCTCCGGGCTGGCTGTGGGGCGCACATTGGTCGCGATCCTGGAGAACTATCAGCAGGCCGATGGCAGTGTTGTCGTGCCGGAAGTGCTGCGCTCTTATATGGGCGGAATGGAAATCATAAAGGCGAGCTGAGGTTCTGGAGATCGGTGAATTTCAGGTGAAATGGCGTCGCCGGTAGATACGGTGCCTCATGTGTATCCAGATGCTTCAGCATGTCATAGTACAGGTGCACCGTTTCAACCAGAATGACCGCCTCTCCGCCGCGCGCATAACCATGCTTGGCCTGCTCGAAATATTCCGGCTGCGCCAGTAGCGGCATCATCTTTCTCACATCCGCCCAGGTGTCGGGGTTGAGCCCGGCGCGCGCCGCCAGAACGCGCGCGTCTTCCAAATGGCCCATGCCCTGATTATAGGCAGCCAGCGCCAGCCAGGTGCGCTCCTCCTCCGCAATGCGCAGCGGCAGTTGCTCCTTCAGCAGTTGCAGATAGCGCGCTCCTGCCAGGATGCTCTGGCGCGGGTCCAGCCGGTTCGTGACGTCCATGCGGTCAGCCGTATCTTCGGTCAGCATCATCAGGCCGCGCACATTGGTGGGTGAGGTGGCAAGCGGATTCCAGTGCGATTCATGGTAACCGATGGCGGCCAGCAGCTGCCAGTCTATTCCGGTCAACATCCCCGCTTCCTCGAACAGCTGCCGGAAATGCGGCAGCACGGTGCGAGTGCCGGTGACGAACGCGACCGCATCCATCGGCTCCAGCCGCTCGTTGTGTCCGTAATAGCGATCCAGCAGGCGGTGCAGCGTGCCGTCCTTTTTGATGAGTGCGAAGAATTTTTCTGCTTCCGCAAATAACGCCTCTTCGCCATTTGGCGCAAACGCCCAGGCCAGCCTGGAAGGCGTGGCAATATCGAATGCGGCATCCAGTTTGGGATGGAAATTGCGCGCCAGCGCCAGTTGTTCCTCGTTGGCGACAGTGCATTCCAGCTTGCCCGTAGCGACTTCTGCCAGCAGGTCGGTAACCGTTTGTTGGTGGCGTGCCTTCCAGCGCAGCGCAGGCAGCTTCTGTTGCGCTTCGCGCAATGCCGCTTCCTGGGCGGAGCCAGCCGCCACAGCAATGGTTTTGCCGACCAGCCCGTCCATGCGCCGCGGGAACTTGCCGTTGCACACCACCTGCTCGCTTGCTGTCTGGTAGGATGGGCCAAAGCGCAACTCTCCGCTTTCGTTGCCACGCAATCCGGCTGCGGCGATATGCGCCTTGTTTGCCAGCAGGGGCGGCATAATTTTGTCCTGTGGCAACGGCAGCAGTTTCATTTTTACCTGCAACTGTTTGGCGAACAGCGTGACGAGTTGCAGTTCGAATTCCGCATCCACGCTGTTCTCGCCTTGCGCTACGATAACCACCAACTCTTCCCGCCACGGTTTCATCGGCGGATCGCTGGATGGAGTTTCAGGCGTGCAGGCGGAGAGCAGTGCTGCGCTTAGCCACGCAAGCGGGATAGGCCGCCTGAGCGGAGCCTGCCGTGAATCCTGCCTAAGGGTCGAAGGGAGTGAATACACAAACTTATCCATCTAAACATTCTGCCTGATTTTATGCATTGCTGGTAAAATGCGCGCCCTCGGAGAGGTGGCAGAGTGGTCGAATGTACCTGACTCGAAATCAGGCGTAGGTGTATGCCTACCGTGGGTTCGAATCCCACCCTCTCCGCCATAAGTCAGTATTATCCCGTCCAACGACGTACACGAAACCCGCTAAAGCTCAATTGCCTAGCGGGTTTTTTGTTTTATGCGTCTGGTTAAAAAGGGATTTTGCTGCTAAGCTTCGGGCTGATTTGTTTGTAGCCACCGTGTTACCAAATCGGCGGACGGTAACTGCTGCTGTTACTGGGAGGAAGAATGGAATCTACGACGTTAGCTGCCATATCCCGATCTGTTGCGCTCCTATTCATGGCAAGTTCTGCTTTCCCCGCTTTGGCGCAGACAGACCTCACCGAACTCTCACTCGAACAGCTGCTCAACGTTGACATAGTCAGCGCCTCCCATTTCACCCAGAAGGTAAATGAGGCGCCGTCTGCCGTGACCATCATCCGCAACGAGGAGATCAGGCAATATGGCTGGCGCAACCTCGCCGAGGTGCTGAATAGCGTACGCGGTTTTCAAACTACCTATGACCGCTATTTTCATTACGCCGGCATCCGCGGTTTTTTGCCGCCGGGAGACTACAATTCCCGTATGCTGCTGATGGTCGACGGCTACCGTACCAACGACAATGTCTTCGACCAGGCCTCCATCGGCAATGAGTTCGTGCTCGATCTTGACTTGGTGGATCACATCGAGATCGTGCGCGGCCCCAGTTCGCCAGTGTATGGCGGCAACGCCTTCTTTGGTGCGATCAACGTCATCACCAAGCGCGGCAAGGATATCGGCGGCGGTGAAATCGCTGCATCCGCCGGCAGTTTCGACACCTACAAGGGCCGCGCCACCTTTGGCAAGATGCTCGACAATGGCATGGACATTGTGCTGTCCTACAGCGGCCTTAACAGCATCGGGCAAACCCTCAATTTCCCGGAATTCAACAACCCGGCTACCAATAACGGCTGGGCCAGCGGCGCCGACAAGGGAAATTTTAACAAGCTGTTTGCCAAGTTGGGCCTGGGCGGCTTTTATCTGGAGACGGCATGGAGCCGCCGCATCAAGGGCCTTCCTACCGGTGCCTTTGGCACCGTCTTCAACAATCCGGGCACCAATATCACCGACGAATACGGCATCGTTGATGCCCGCTATACGGATTACGTCGGGCGTGGCCTCGAATTCACCGGGCGTACGTTTTATGGCAACTATAACTATGCCGGCAATTACCTTATCGACAACCCCCCGTTGCCTCCAACATGGATCAGGCTTACAGCCGCTGGTGGGGGGGTGGAGGCCAAAATGGTGGCGACGCGCTGGCAAGGCCACCAGGGGGTATTGGGTCTGGATTACCAGCGCAACATCCGGCAGGATCAAATCAACTTCGATGCCGGTGCGGCCACGCAATGCTTCGCCAATGCATCGGCCACTCCCTGTCTCGATTCCCGCGCATCCGGCTCACGCCTCGGGCTGTTCGCGCAGGATGATATCGACCTGCGCGAGAACCTCAAGTTCTCCGCCAGCCTGCGTTATGACCGCTCCAGCGTCGCCCAGGAGCGCATCAATCCGCGCCTGGGGCTCATCTACAAGCCGCGACAAACCTCGGTGCTGAAACTCCTCTATGGAAGCGCCTTCCGCGCTCCCAATGCCTACGAACTCAACTATACCTTTCCAGGCGCCTTTCCACAGATCGGCAACCCTGCGCTCAAACCGGAAACCATTCAAACTACCGAGATGGTCTGGGAGCAATTTCTTGGCAACGACACACGCATTCAGGCCAGCGCCTATGTTTACCAGATCAATGACTGGATCGTGCAGGTTTCCACTTTATCGGGCGCACTGCAGTTCCAGAACCAGCCAGTGGTCAAGGGCAAGGGGCTGGAGTTTGAAGGCGAGCAACGCTTCGCAAGCGGCGCCCAATTGCGCGCCAGCCTCGCTGCCCAGTTCGTGCCAGACCGACCGAACGGCGCTCTCAACAGCGCGCCAGAGTACCTGGTCAAAGCCAATTACTCGACACCGCTGTTCGGATCAAACACCTGGCGCACCGGCATCGAAGCGCAGTACGTTGACCGTTGCGCCACCCCCAGCGGCTGGATTGGCGGCTACACCCTGGCGAATGCGACCCTCCTTTGGCAACCGCGTGCAAACGGCCAAGGGTCGGAATTGTCGTTCAGCGCATATAACTTGTTCGACAAGCGCTATCAACAAGCCTTTCCGGATACCAGCCTGACAAGCGGCGTGCCGCGCGAAACCCTGGCCCAGGATGGGCGAACCTGGCGGCTCAAATACCTCGCCGCTTCTGATGCGTTTTCTTGCCTGCATTTTTTCTGTTCTGCTCGGCCTGCTGTTTGCCCTGCCAGTTATGGCAATGGAGCAGGATGAGGCGGCCGTGAAAGCCGCCTTCGTCTACAACTTTACCAAGTTTGTGGAATGGCCGCCGGAGGCAAGTGGCCCGCTGCAGTTTTGCCTGCTGGGTAAAACCGACTCCCTGCTGACTGCGCTCATGAAACTGGAAGGCAAGCAGTCGCAAGGCCAGAATATCCAGGTGCGCAGCGTCGACCGCGATGCCGGCTCCCTCGTCGGCTGCCGCGTCATTGTCGTGGGCGCCAGCGAGGCAGGCGGCATCGCAGCCATACTCAATAACGCACAACAGCAGCCGGTTCTGACAGTGAGTGAAATCGATCATTTTGTCGATGCCGGCGGCATGATCGGCCTGGTGGTCAATAATGCCAAGGTGCAATTCGAAATCGACGCCCAAGCGGCACAGCGCGCCAATCTGAAGCTCAGCGCCCAGCTGTTGAAACTGGCCCAGAAGGTAAAAAATGATTCCCCGCTTCCGCGACCTGCCGCTCAATTCCAAGCTGAACCTGGCACTTCTGCTGTCCTCGGGCGTCGCCGTGACTTTGCTGTTCATGCTCATGCTGATGAATACCGTATACAACCTGCGCCAGGAAGTGGTATCGCAGATATCAATCCTTACGGAAGTGACCGCCACCAACAGTGCGGCAGCCCTCGTTTTCAACGACCCCAAGTCGGCAGCAGACACGCTTGCCGCCCTGCGTGTCAAGCCGGAAATCATGGCTGCTGAAATTTACAACAGCAGCAATCAACGCTTCGCCAGCTATCGCAGCCCAAAAGTACCCACCGATTTCAAAATTGAAGAGGTCAACCGTGATTACTTCTGGGACCCCATTCTCAGCGTCTCCCATTTCATCGTTGTGGACAAGGAATTGATAGGCCATGTCCGGGTCTTGGCTGATCTTTCCAGCCAGTTAGCGATTGTGGCTAATCAAGTACTGGCGCTTGGCATTGCCACCGTAATTTCACTCGCGGTGACTCTGCTGATCGCCAACCGCTTCCGTACCCTGATCGTTACTCCAATCATGCAAGTCGCAAACACGGCCAAGGCTATCGCCCACGACCAGGATTTTTCGCGGCGGGTATCGGGGGCGGGTAGTGATGAGGTGGGCCAGCTCATCGATGCCTTCAACCACATGGTGGGACAGATCGAAGATCGCGAGCTGCGCCTGAAGGATGAGTTGCAGCATCGCCAGCTTACCGAGCAGAAACTCGAGAAGCTGGCACACTATGACACGCTGACTGGCCTGCCCAACCGCCATCTGTTCCAGCAAACACTGGCGTTGACGCTGGAACGCGCACGCAATCTCGGAAACCAGGTAGCGCTTTTTTTCGTAGACCTCGACAACTTCAAGGTAGTCAATGATTCGCTTGGCCATGCCACGGGTGACATGCTGCTGAAAATCATGTCGAGGCGGCTGACCAAATGCGTGCGCGGCAGCGATATCGTCAGCCGCCTCGGGGGTGACGAGTTCACGGTGATTATCGACCAAGCGAGGGGGACGGAACATCTTGGGGAAATCGCCGACAAACTGGCGACAGCCGTCGCGCAGACGGTCGAGCTGAAAGATATCGAACTCCAGACGACCGCCAGTATCGGCATCGCATTGTTTCCCAATGATGCCACGGATGCCGAGAACCTGGTGCGCAATGCCGACACGCCATGTATTTCGCCAAATCGCGGGGACGATCGAATTTCCAGTTCTTTTCGGCCAAGATGAATGAACGCGCAAACAAGCGCCTGATAATCGAATCTCACCTGCGCCGCGCCATCGAAAAGAACGAGTTGTTCCTCGTGTATCAGCCGCAGGTCGAATTGGCAACCGGCCGCATTGTCGGCGCCGAGGCATTGCTGCGATGGGTGAGCCCGGAACTGGGTGCGATGAGCCCGGGTGAATTCATTCCGGTTGCCGAGGAAACCGGAATCATCCAGCAGATCGGCGACTTCGTCATGGAATCGGCCTGCCGGCAGGCCAGGCGCTGGCTGGATGACGAGGGCGCCTCGTTGCACATTGCAGTGAATGTTTCGGTCCGCCAGTTCGGCGCCAAGCAGTTTGTCGATAACGTCCGGGCATTGCTGGAACGCACCGGCCTGCCGGTGGAGCTGCTCGAATTGGAATTGACCGAGAGCTGCATCATGGACAACGTCGAGGACACGCTGATAAAGATACGGAAGCTGCGCGAACTCGGCATCCGTCTCTCGGTCGACGATTTCGGCACCGGCTACTCTTCCATGACCTACCTCAAACAGTTGCCCGTTTCCCAGCTCAAGGTTGACCAGAGCTTCGTGCGCGGCATCCCGGAGAGCGGTGAGGACATGGAGATCGTGCGTGCAGTGCTCCACCTGTCGCAAGGGCTGAAGCTGGAGTCTTTGGCTGAGGGCGTTGAAACGGTTGAGCAAGCGCGCTTCCCAGCCGGGGAAGGCTGCATGATCGCACAGGGCTACTACTTCAGCCGGCCAGTGCCGGTCGATGAAATTACGGCGCTATTGCGCGGAAGGCAGAGGTATACCTGGCAGTGATATTCTGGCCGATGATGCACACATGCTGGTACTGACACTTCATCATCCCCGCGGGTGATGCTTTGCATGCAGTTGTTTCAGCCGCTCTCGCGCAACATGGGTATAAATCTGCGTGGTGGAGATGTCGGCGTGGCCGAGCAGCAGTTGCACCACGCGCAAATCCGCGCCATGGTTGAGCAGGTGGGTGGCGAAGGCGTGGCGCAGGGTGTGCGGCGAGAGCGGTTTGTTCAGCCCGCCGAGTCTGGCGTGGCGCTTGATGAGGTGCCAGAACATCTGCCGCGTCATCGCTGCGGCGCGCGCGGTGACGAACAGTGCGTCGCTCACCTTTCCCGCCAGCAGCACCGCGCGCCCTTGCGCCAGGTAGCGGCGCAGCCAGTCCAGCGCCTCTTCACCGAGCGGCACGAGGCGTTCCTTGCTGCCCTTGCCCATCACGCGCACCACGCCCATGTCCATGCTCACTTGCGCGATGCGCAAGGTCACCAGCTCCGACACGCGCAAACCGGTGGCATACAGCACCTCAAACATAGTGCGGTCGCGCAGGCCCAACGGGGTATCCACATCCGGCGCGTTGAGCAGTTGTTCCACATCCTGTTCGGTCAGGCTCTTGGGCAGGCTGCGCGGCAGCTTGGGCGTAGCGATTTGCAGCGTGGGGTCGGCGTCCACTTTATTCTGCCGCAGCAGGTAGCGGAACAGGCGCTTGAGGCTGGAGATGGCGCGGGAGGTGCTGGCGGCTTTGGCTTTCTGCTCGCCGACCAGGTGCGCAAGAAAGCCCTGTATGTCGGCATGCGTGGCCTGCAACAGCGGCGCACCGCGCTGCTTTTCCAGCCAGGCAGAAAATTTACGCAGATCGCGCCGGTAGCTTTCCAGCGTGTTGCGCGACAGGCCGTCTTCCAGCCACAGGCTGTCGCAGAATTCGTCGAGGAGATCGGTGCTGTTCATTTGGATTTTGTCATTCCGGGCTTGACCCGGAATCCAGCGCTTTTATTGGACTGAATTCCCGCCTTCGCGGAATAACCAGCGACTTGCTGCGGTTTTTGCAGCTTAGTCGGATGGCTAGTAGTCCCATCAGTTGTTTCATCCAGAGGGGGTGGATCAACGCTATCACCCTCTCCCCAACCCTCTCCCATCAAGGGAGAGGGAGTAATTGCTGCACCCTCATGCGCCAGCAGCCAGCGTTTGATATCCAGCGC
>JAGWMH010000329.1 GCA_028871775.1 Betaproteobacteria bacterium | reverse complement strand
AATATGTGGGGGTGTTCATTCCCACCACGCCCAGCCCGGTGAACGGCTTCTATTTCTATGTGCGCAAGGCCGATACCATCGAACTCAATATCAGCGTGGATGTGGCGCTGAAATCCATTATTTCGATGGGTGTGGTTGCTCCTGTTGCCAATGTCCTGCCTGCCGGCGCCAGAAATCTCGCCAGTAATCCGGACCGCGGCGGCAACCCGAATTAAACCTCCGATTTCTCCAAACCGAATTGAATTATGCGAACCCATTACTGCGGACAACTTAACGTTTCCAACCTCGGCCAGACCGTCATCCTGTGCGGCTGGGCCCATCGCCGCCGCGACCACGGCGGGGTGATTTTCATTGATTTGCGCGACCGCGAAGGGCTGGCGCAGGTGGTATGCGATCCGGACCGCCCGGAAATGTTCGCGGTGGCAGAATCGGTGCGCAACGAATTTGTGTTGAAGGTGGCGGGCCGCGTGCGCCGCCGTCCGGAAGGCACGGACAACCCCAACATCCCCAGCGGCGAGGTCGAGATCCTGTGCCATGAGATCGAGGTGCTGAACACTTCCGTCACGCCCCCGTTCCAGCTGGACGACGAGAATCTGTCCGAGAACGTGCGCCTGACGCACCGCGTGATAGATCTGCGCCGCCCGCATATGCAGCGGAACATGATGCTGCGCTACAGGACCGCGCGCGCCTTCCGCCGTTTCCTCGACGACAAGGGCTTCATCGACATCGAGACCCCGATGCTGACCAAGAGCACGCCGGAAGGCGCGCGCGACTACCTGGTGCCGTCGCGTGTGCATGCCGGGGAGTTCTTCGCGCTGCCGCAATCGCCGCAGCTGTTCAAGCAGCTGCTGATGGTGGCGGGTTTCGACCGCTACTACCAGATCACCAAATGCTTCCGCGACGAAGACCTGCGCGCCGACCGCCAGCCGGAATTCACCCAGGTGGATATCGAGACTTCCTTCCTCGGCGAAGAAGAAATCATGGCGCTGATGGAAGACATGATCCGCACCGTGTTCAGGGAAGTGCTGGAGGTCAAGCTGCCCAGCCCGTTTCCGCGCATGACCCATGCCGAGGCGATGGCGCGCTTTGGTTCGGACAAGCCGGATCTGCGCGTCACTCTGGAGCTGACCGAGGTCACCGATGCGGTGAAGGATGTGGCGTTCAAGGTATTCTCCAGCGTGGCGCATTCGCCCAATGGCCGCGTGGCTGCGCTGCGCGTCCCCGGCGGAGCGGCATTCACGCGCGGCGAAATAGACGAATACACCAGATTCGTCGGCATCTATGGCGCGAAGGGTCTGGCTTATATCAAGGTCAACGATGTCAGCCAGCTCAACGAAACCGGGCTGCAATCGCCCATCGTCAAGAACCTCAACGAAGCCGCGCTGAAGACCATCATGCAGCGCACCGGTGCGCAAAACGGCGACATCATCTTCTTCGGCGCGGACAAGGCCAAGATCGTGAACGACGCGCTGGGTGCGCTGCGCGGCAAGATCGGCCACGAAAAAAATTATGTCAGCGGTGCCGCCTGGGCGCCGCTGTGGGTGGTGGATTTCCCGATGTTCGAGTACGACGAGGAAGAAAAGCGCTGGAACGCCTGCCACCATCCGTTCACTTCGCCCAAGGATGAGCATCTTGCGTTATTGGAAACCGACCCCGGAAAATGTTTGGCCAAGGCTTACGACCTTGCCTTGAACGGTTCGGAAATCGGCGGCGGCTCGGTGCGTATTCACCGCGAAGAAGTGCAGTCCCAGGTATTCCGTGCGCTCAACATCGGCGCGGAAGAAGCCAAGCTCAAGTTCGGCTTCCTGCTTGATGCCCTGCAATACGGTGCGCCTCCGCACGGCGGGCTGGCCTTCGGCCTGGATCGCATCGTCGCCATGATGACCGGTGCCGAGTCCATCCGCGACGTGATCGCCTTCCCCAAGACCCAGCGCGCACAATG
>JAGWMH010000042.1 GCA_028871775.1 Betaproteobacteria bacterium | reverse complement strand
TTTGACCTTCGGTGCAGCGGTTAAGCCTGGTGAGCCCTGTGCGAATGAATTCGCACCTACACGTATAGGAAATCCCCCCACAAGGTTTGCAGCGCTGCAATGCCTGCGATTGCCGCCGTTTCGGTGCGCAGTATGTGCTTGCCCAGGCGGATCGGGGCGAACCCGGCGAGGTGTGCCATCCTGGCATCGTCCTCGCTGAAGCCGCCTTCCGGGCCGACCAGCAGGATGGCGCTGCCTTGCGGCGGCGGCTGTTTATGCAGTGCTGTGGAGCCTTCAGGTTGCAGGATGAATTTGGCATATGCAGCGCCGCGCATCTGCGCCAGCCAGGCGCTGAATTCCTGCGGAGCATGGACTTGCGGCAATACGTTGCGGCCGCATTGTTCGCAGGCGGCGATGGCGACGCTGCGCCAGTGTGCGGTGCGTCTTTCGGCGCGCTCACCGGAGAGTTTCGCCACGCTGCGCTGGGTCTGCACCGCCTGGATTTCCGCGGCGCCGAGCTCGGTGGCCTTTTGCACCACCCAGTCCATTTTTTCGCTGCTGCACATCGCTTGTGCCAGCATGATGCGCAAGGGCGGTTGCGGTTCGGTGGCACAAGGTTTCAGCATTCCCAGCACCACACGCTTGCCGCCGATCTCACTGATCCTGGCGTCGAGCGCGTTGCCCTCGCCATCGAATAGCTGTACCGGGTCGTTCACGCGCAGGCGCAGCACGCGGTGGGCGTGGTGCGCGGCTTCCGGCGGCAGTTCAAGGGTGGTGCCGAAGCGCAGCGGCGGGGTGCAATAAAAGCGCGGTGCGGACATGGTCGGATTCAGGGTGCAAGAGCCGACATGATAATATAACGGCCTAACTAATAATGTAGTTTGGGAGAGTAGAGTCATGGTCAGCCTGCAACCACCGATCTGTGATTTTGGCTGGAAAGCGCGAGAATTTCATCTGCGTGGCGTGGATGGCAAGCGTTACACGCCGGAAAATACCTGCGGCAGGAACGGATTGCTGGTGATGTTCATCTGCAACCACTGCCCTTATGTGAAAGCCATCCGCGACCGCATCGTGCGCGACACGCGCGAATTGCTGCAACACGGCATCAACAGCATCGCCATCATGTCGAACGATCCAACGGAGTATGCGGAAGATTCCTTCGACAACATGCGGAAGGTGGCGCGGGAGTTCAATTTTCCTTTCCCTTATGTCTGGGACGAGACGCAACAGGTCGCCAGGGATTACGGCGCGGTCTGCACCCCGGATTTCTTCGGCTTCAATAACTATCTCGAATTGCAGTACCGTGGCCGCCTGGATGCCTCGCGCAAGGAGGCGGTGGCGGATGCGCCGCGCGACCTGTTCAACGCCATGGTACAGGTGGCGCAGACCGGGCAGGGGCCGCGTGAGCAGTTCGCCAGCATGGGCTGTTCCATCAAGTGGAAGCATGAAGCCGCGCGCTAACACCATGAGCGCCACGCTGAAAGCGGTGGCGGCGGCGGTCAAGCTGGTGGCGGCGGAGGAGATCATGCCGCGCTACATGAAAGTGGCGCACCAGCGCAAGAGCGACGGCAGCCTGTGCACCGAGGCCGACACCGCCGCGCAGGGAGCGCTTACGCGCAAGCTGCAAGCCATTCTCAACGTGCCGGTAATCGGCGAGGAAATGGGCGAGGCGGAGCAGGTAGCATCCTGGGTCGAGGGCAAACAGGGCGTGTGGTGCATAGACCCCGTTGACGGCACTTCCAATTTCGTGCGCGGCCTGTCGTATTTCGCGGTTTCCGTCGCGTTGATACGCGAGGGGCGCAGCACGCTCGGTGTGGTGTATGACCCGGTGGCGGATGAAGCGTTTGCCGCCGAACTGGGGCGCGGCGCTTTCCTGAACGGGGAAAAACTGGTGAGCCGCACCGTTGCAACCTCCTTGTCCGGCGCGCTGGCCAACGTTGACTTGAAACGGCTGGATGGCAGGCTGGCGGCACAGCTTGCTGCCGATCCGCCGTATAGCTCGCAGCGCAACTTCGGCGCCAGCACCCTGGACTGGTGCTATACCGCGGCGGGGCGCTATGACGTGTATTTGCACGGCGGCCAGAAGCTGTGGGATTATGCCGCCGGCTCTCTGGTGCTGCAGGAGGCGGGCGGACGGGCGTGTTGCCTGGACTGCGACGATTTCGGCCAGGGCGGCGTGTGGCAGCGTTCGGTGATTGCGGCGCTCGACCCGGCGGTGTTCGAAGAGTGGAAGAACTGGATACGCGCGCGGCAGTAAATGCCGTTTAGCCGGCACGAAAGGCGGTTGGCATGAAGATATTGATACTTGGCGCGGGGCAGGTCGGCTCAACGGTGGCGGAGAGCCTGGTCAGCGAAGCCAACGACATCACCGTGGTTGATACCGACGCGGAAAAGTTGCGCGTGCTGCAAGACCGTTTCGACCTGCGCACCCTGGTGGGCAATGCTTCCCATCCTTCCACGCTGGAGCAGGCCGGCATCGCCGACGCTGACATGCTGCTGGCGGTGACGCAAAGCGACGAAGTCAACATGGTGGCCTGCAAGCTGGCCGCCAGCCTGTACAACACACCAACCCGGATTGCGCGCATCCGCGCCGCCGATTACCTCGGGCACCCCGAAATTTTCAGTCCCGCGAATTTTTGCGTGGACTTCTCCATCTGCCCCGAGCAGATACTCACCGACTATATCTCCAAGCTGATCGAATTTCCCGAAGCCTTGCAGGTGCTGGAATTTGCCGATGGGCGCGTTTCGCTGGTGGCGGTGAAGGCATTCGAGGGCGGCCCGCTGGTAGGCAAGCCGCTGCGTTTTCTGCGCACCCAAATGCCACAGGTCGATACGCGTGTTGCCGCCATTTTCCGGCAAGACCGCCCGATCATTCCCGAAGGCGACACGGTGGTCGAGGCAGGCGACGAGGTTTTTTTCATCGCCGCAACCGGGTATATCCGCACCGTGCTGCAGGAGATGCGCCGCATGGACAAACCAGCCAGGCGCGTGATGATTGTGGGCGGCGGCAATATCGGATTTCGCCTGGCGCTTTCCCTGGAGCGCGACTATCAGGTCAAGCTGATTGAGTACAACAAGAAATCCTGTGAGCGGCTGGCGGGTGAATTGACACATACGCTGGTATTGCATGGCGACGGCACCGATGAGAACCTGCTGGCTTCCGAGCGCGTGACCGACGTGGATGTATTCTGCGCGCTCACCAACGACGACGAGAACAACATCATGTCCGCGCTGCTCGCCAAGCAGGGCGGTGCGCACAAGGTGATTGCGCTGATCAACCGCAGCGCATATGTCGGGCTGGTGCAGGGCGGCAAGATAGATATCGCGCTTTCTCCGGCGCAGGTCACTATCGGTTCCTTGCTTGCCTATGTCCGGCAGGGCGACGTGGCAGTGGTGCATGCGTTGCGGCGCGGCGCGGCGGAGGCGCTGGAACTAGTGGCGCACGGCGACCGCGAATCTTCCAAGGTGGTGGGGCGGCGCATTGACGAGATCGACTTGCCCAAAGGCGCCACCATCGGCGCGATTGTGCGCGGCGGCGTAGTCATCATGGGACATCACGATGTGGTCATCGAAGCCGAAGACCATGTCATCGTGTTTGTCATCAACAAGCCCATGGTGCGCAAGATAGAGAAACTGTTCCAGGTCAATCTCGGATTCTTTTGATGCAGCGCACGCTGACAGTTATCCATGCCTTGGGACTGATGTTGGTGGTGTTCAGCATTACCTACCTGCTGCCTATCATTGCTTCGCTGGTTTATAACGACGGCACACTGATTGATTTTGCGCTGGCGATGGTATGGACTTTTGTTGCCGGTGTCCTGATGTGGTTGCTGACGCGCCGTTATAAAGGCGAGCTTTCCATCCGGCACGGCTACCTGCTGGTGGTGGCAATGTGGACGGCGATGCCCGCAGTGGCAACCCTTCCCCTGCTGCTGGTGATTGACGGACTGTCATTTACCGATGCCTATTTTGAAACTACGTCGGGACTGACGACAACCGGCGCGACCGTGCTGACCGGGCTGGACAACCTGCCGCCCGCCATCAACATCTGGCGGCATGAGCTGAACTGGGTCGGCGGCATGGGCATCATCGTGCTGGCGGTGGCTATTCTGCCTCTGCTCGGCATCGGGGGACGGCAATTGTTCAAGGCGGAAACGCCCGGTCCGATGAAAGATTCCACGCTGACGCCGCGCATCACCGAAACGGCGCGCAACCTGTGGCTGGTTTATCTCGCCATTACCATGGCCTGCATCGTGTCATTGAAGCTGGCCGGCATGAACTGGCTGGATGCGCTATGCCACGCCTTCGCAGCCATGGGGCTGGGCGGATTTTCCACCCATGATGCCAGCGTGGGTTATTTCAATTCACCCGCTATAGAATTGGTGTTGATCGTGTTCATGCTGATTGCGGCGATGAACTTCGCCACGCATTTTCTGGTATGGCGCGAAAAAAACCTGAAGGTTTATCTGCGCGACACCGAGGCCATTGCCACCGTTGCACTGGTATTGGCAAGCTGCCTGGGCATCGCCGTATTCCTGTGGTGGCAGGGCGTCTACCCGGGTTTCTGGACAGCCTTGCGCCACGCCAGCTTCAACCTGGTGTCCATAGCGACGGACTGCGGTTTCGCCAGTGTGGATTTCAACCGCTGGCCTACATTCGCGCCGCTGTGGATGTTGTTTCTCAGCTGCATTACGGCCAGTTCGGGTTCCACCGGCGGCGGCATCAAGATGATCCGTACCCTGATCCTGTTCAAGCAGGCCGGGCGCGAATTTCTCAAGCTGCTGCACCCATCCGCGGTGAACCCGATGAAAATAGGTGGAAACGTAATCCCCAACAACATCGTGTTCTCGGTGCTGGGGTTCATTTTCCTGTATTTCATGAGTGTGGCCACGCTGACTTTTGCGCTGGTGATCAGCGGGCTGGACTTCATCTCTGCATTCTCTGCAGTGATTGCCTGCATCAATAACGCAGGCCCGGGCTTGGGGGTGGTCGGCCCGGCAAGCAATTATGGCGTATTGACCGATTTTCAGACCTGGGTCTGCACCTTGGCCATGCTGCTCGGGCGGCTGGAAATTTTCACTTTGCTGATTATCTTTACGCCGCGCTTCTGGCAAAGGTAACGGGAAGTTATACAATTACCCAAATTCCTCACTTGAACCACGAAGAACTGATGGAACTACTAGCCATCCCACTAAATGAGCAAACAACGCTCGTTAAGTCGCTGGTTATGTTTTCTTCGTGGTGGAGTGAGTTTTCTAGCACCATATATGATGCAAAAGATAAAGGGGCGAACGTGAGCGATAACATGCCGCTGTCCGGCATCAAGGCAGTGCTCATCGATGACAGCAACACCATACGCCGCAGCGGGGAGATCTTCCTGACGCAGGCCGGATGCCATGTGGTGCTTGCGGAGGATGGCTTTGACGGGCTGTCCAAGATTGTTGAATTGCGCCCGGATATAATCTTCGTTGACATCATGATGCCCCGGCTGGATGGCTATCAGACTTGCGCGCTGATCAGGAATAACAACGAATTCAAAACCACCCCCGTCATCATGCTGACAAGCAAGGACAGCCTGTTTGACCGCGCGCAGGGCAAACTGGTCGGGTCGAACCTGTTCCTGGTCAAGCCATTCAGCAAGAAGAGCATGGTTGATGCAGCCATCATGTACACGCAGGGCAAGCGAGGGGAAGGCAGCAATGGCCAATAAGAAGAATAGCTCTTGCCCTGCGGGCAGAATTGCATTACTGAACTGATATGTCCAACCGGATCAATCTGCGCCAGTTTCAGCAACAGCTGACCGACCGCATGCAGACCAAGGGGCAGGCGGGTGAGCAGGCTTCTGCCCTGGGCATTCAGATAGGGGAAGATTTATGGCTGGTGGAAATGAGCGACATCAGCGAGGTGCTGCCGGTACCGCCGATAACCACGGTGCCTTTTACCAAGCTCTGGTACTGCGGCGTGGCAAATGTGCGCGGCAACCTGTACAGCGTTGTGGATCTGGCGGCATTCATGGGGCAGGCCGAAGTGTTGCATGATGGGCGGAGCCGGGTTTTGCTCGTCGCGCAAAAATTTGCCCTCAATGCGGGACTGTTGGTCAACCGCGTGCTTGGCTTGCGCAATATCCGCACCTGGCGCCGCAGCGAGGCGGGCGGCAGGGTTCAATACCAGGATCAGCAAGGGCAGATCTGGCGGCAATTGAATGTGTCCATGCTGCTCAAGCAAACTGATTTTTTGCATGTGGAAAGTTAGCATTTCCTGTTAAAGAGTTTTTTGGAAGGAGTGATGAATGGCATTCAATCAACCAGTAATTAAGGTACCCGGAAAACCTGCCGAGGCTTCCGGGAAAACCGCCCAGGCATCCGGCCCTGTCAATGATGAGGGAAGCGCCCATTCCATCCCCTTGTTTGGGCATCTGCCAGTCGCCCTGCAACTGCAGATACTCGGCGGTATTTTGCTGGGGCTGATATTGATCACGGCAGCCGCAGCTTTTATGGATAACCGCGCGGCAGCGCAAAATGCGCGCTATGTGGCGCAATCCAGCAAATTGCTGATGCTGTCGCAACGGCTGGCCAAGGATGCCGAACAGGGTTTGTCAGGCGACCAGCCGGCATTTGAGAACCTGACACAAAGCCGGGAATCCTTTGATTCGATCCTGACGTTGCTGGACAAAGGGGATGCCGGTTTGCCTGCGACATCGGGTGATGCCCGTGCTGCGCTGGGTGCCCTGATGGCACGCTCCGGCAAAATGATGGCGGATGTCCGGGCACTGGAAGCGGCGCGCCCGGGCTTGATGACGCTGGATCGCGCTATCGCGGCGATTAATGCCAGCGTGCAGGAGTTGCGCGATTTGACGCAGCAATTGGCAGCCAGCGCGCAAGGGGCGCAAAAAGAGCGTGCCGTGCGTCTAAGCCTGATGTTTGAGCGGATTGCCAGGGATGCCGCGATGCTGCCCAGCGCAAACGCCGAGGCAAAAACCGGACAGGCGCCATCCATAAAGCAGGATTTGCAGGAAGCGGAAGAATTGCTGAAGACGTTTCCGGTGAGTGACCCGCTGGCCGTGAAAATAAACGACCTGTTCAATGGCTATCGAATTTCCGCCGAAACCGTTGCGGCCAATGCGCAAAATTTGCTGGGCGCGAAACGTGCGGACAAAGCGATTGCCGAAAACAGCGAAGTGTTGATGAGCTATACGCAAAAACTGGTGGATGCGTATCAGCCGGCAACGCGGCTGACCGGCGTTGTCATGATAACCGCGGGCGTGCTGGTGCTGTTGATGCTGATGCTGGTAAGCAAGGTGTATCTGGACGATTCGCGCCGCCGTGCCCGGGAAGCGGAGCGTTCGAACCGCCGCGACCAGGAAGCCATTTTGCGGCTGGTGAATGAATTAAGCAATCTGGCCAAAGGCGACCTGACCGCCAAGGCAACCGTGTCGGATGATATTACCGGGGCGATTGCCGATTCCGTGAACTATACCATCGGAGCACTGCGCAAGCTGGTCATCGGTATTACCACCGCGTCCGATCAGGTAATGCGCGCGACGCATGAAACCGAGACGATTTCCGCGGGGTTGCTGGATGCCGCGCAGAAACAGTCCGGGGAAATAACCGGGGTGGGCGAGTCGGTGCAATTGATGACACAATCCATTCAGAAAGTGGATGCCAGTGCCTCACAATCTGCGCAAGTGGCGCACCGCACCTTGGAGGTGACGGAACAGGGCGCGCAGGCGGTGCAGAACACCATCGCCGGGATGGAGGGCATCCGCGAGCAAATCCAGGAAACCTCGAAGCGCATCAAGCGGCTGGGCGAAAGCTCGCAGGAGATCGGCGAAATCGTGGAGATGATTTCCGACATCACCGAGCAGACCAACGTGCTGGCGTTGAATGCCGCGATTCAGGCGGCGTCTGCCGGCGAAGCGGGGCGCGGATTCTCGGTGGTGGCCGAAGAGGTGCAGCGCCTTGCGGAGCGGTCCGCGGAGGCGACCAAGCAGATCGGCGCGCTGGTGAAAGCCATCCAGAGCGATACGCAGGATGCAGTGGCGGCGATGGAGAAAAACACGCAGGGGGTGGTGGAGGGGGCGAAACTGTCGGTTGCTGCGGGGCAATCGTTGCGCGAGATCGGGCAGGTGTCAAATGAGCTGGCGCAACTGATCGGCAGCATTTCAGCATCCACCCAGGTGCAGGCCGACATGGCGCGTGAAGTGGCACATTCCATGACAGAAATAATGCGCATCACCGAACAGACCACGGCCGGCACCCGGCTCGCCAATGCTTCGGTGGCCGAGCTGGCGGGTCTGGCGACCGGCCTGAAAGATTCCGTCTCCGGCTTCAAGCTGTGACCGGTTCTGACGCGGCACAATGACTTCTCCCGAGCAATCCAATCCTTTGCCGCTGTTAGCGGCGAAGCCCGAGCTGGACAGCTTGCTGGGTCAGGTGAGCCGTGATCTGGAGATTTCTTTCTCCGCCCCTGAGGTTGACAGGGATGTATTGCAAGGCGCACTCGCCGGGTTTCACCGTATATGCGACATGTTGCGAGCGCTGCCGCTGGATGGGGTCACGGTATATTGCGGGGAAATTGAAGTGCTGTTGCAAGAGCTTCTCAGCGGAACGCTGTCTCCCCCATCTGCCTATCGTGACACCCTCCAGCACGCCCTGCTTGCTTTAACCAATTACCTCGATGGGCTGGCCGAAGGCAGCGGCAACCCGGCATTGTGCCTGTTCCCGCAGTATCAGGAATTGCAGCAGGCGCGCGGCATGGAGATGTCTTTTGAAGCGGATTTGTTTTTTCCGGATCTGCAGGCGGAACTGCCTCTGTCAGTGCTGGCACAGCCGCCGGGAGATGCGCCGCAGGCGCGCATCAAGGCGGAGCGCGGCAAGTACCAGGCGGCCTTGCTCAAATGGTTGCGCCAGGACAGCCCCGCTGAAGCGTTGCAGTCCATGCACAGCGCGGTGCAGGCCGTCATGGGGTGTATGCCGCAGGACCGGCAGCGGGCATTCTGGTGGGTAGCATCCGCCCTGCTGGACTGCATGATTTACCGCGGCCTGCCGCCGGGGCAGGGCGCCGGGAAACTGCTCAACCGGATAGACCTGCAGATGAAATCACTGGCTGAAGGGCAGCTTGCCGACACGCATGCCAGCCTGCGTGAAATGCTTTATCTGGTTGCATGCAGCAACGAGGTCAGCGACACCGTGGCCGAGGTCAAGCGCATCTATGCGCTGGCAAACCACCTGCCGCAAGCATGCGCCCTGCCGGTCCGTAAAACGGGTCCGGTGCTGGACCTGATGCGGGCGCAACTCGAAAAAGCAAAAGAAGGCTGGGAGCAGTGCGTCCATGCGGGTTCTGTTGCACCGGAGCTTGCCGGACAGTTGGCGCAACTGGTTTCGCTTGCCGACCAGCTGGACCGCAACACCCTGCAGTACCTGTGCCATCAGATCCAGGCTGTCGTGTCGCAGGCGCATAGCGCCGAACAAATCCAGCGTATCGCGCTGGACATGGCGATGGCCTTGTTGCTGCTGGACGGCGGCATGGAACATTACGGCCGGCTGGGCGGAGAATTTCACGAGCAGGCGCGCATCATCAGCCGTAGGCTGCAGGCAGCCATTGCGAACACGCCGCAGGATGAGAATAAACTCGCCGAGCTGGTTACGCTGCATTGCCGCATGGAACTGCCCGGCGTCACGGCAGCCCTGCTCAGCGAAATACAGGACAACTTGCGGCATGTCGAGCAGGGTTTGCATAGCTTCTTCGGCGATACAGGCAAACCTCAGGCGCTCACGCGACCCAAGCTGTTGCTGCACCAGGTGCAAGGCGGTTTGCAGATCCTGTCGCTGGACTTGCCGGAACAGTTACTGCGCACCTTGCGGCAGGCCGTGGAATATTATGCGGCCGGCGGCAGTTCCGTGCCCGGCGAAATGCCCCCCGTTGCTGCGGCGCTGGATGCGCTGCAAGCATATGTGCAGAGCCTGGCGCAGGGAGAACAGCCGGATAGCGCGCCGCTGGATTCCGCGCTACAGGGCATGCGGACACTGCCACAGCCGATCACCGCGCAATTGCTCGAGGCGCAAACCCCCCTTAAGCCAACCCCGGGCGCAGCCGTGCAAGCCGCTGCCGCGCGCGCGCTGTGGGAGGGCAATGAGTTGCTGGAAGTGTTTCTGGAAGAAGCGCAGGAAGTGCTCGACAGCATGCACGCCAATCTTGAAATTCTCCAGCTCCAGCCGGAAACCCATGAGCCGCTGGTCTCTATCCGGCGCGGCTTTCACACCCTGAAGGGGAGCGGGCGCATGGTCGGGCTGACCGAACTGGCCGAGGTAGCGTGGGCAGTTGAGCGGGCAATGAACAGGTGGTTGCAGGGAAACAAACCCGCCACGCCGGATTTGCTGAAATTCATGCTGGATGCTGAAGCGGCATTCAAGGGCTGGGTCTATACACTGTGCACACAGGGCAGCACGCCGGTTGAGGCGGGCGAGTTGGTAATGGCAGCGCAGCAGATTGAAACTGCTGCGGAATCCATGCCGACAGTGCAATCGGCCGAACCCGTTGTTGTTGAGGTGTCGGCGGAGGTTCCTGGCGCCATCGCGGCGCCGCCTGAATCATCCCGGTTGAGCGCTGCCGGGGAAGAGGCCAAACAGCATGTTGCCGCCTTGTTATGGCATCTGGCCGGTTTGCGGGAGAGCAGGCATCCCGCCGTCAGCGACGGCTTCCTGCAAGAGGCACACACGCTGGCAGTGGTCAATCGCACCATGGGTTTCAACCAGATTGCTGAATTGGCACACGCGCTGGAACAGTGGTTGGAGGCGCATATGGGCCATCCGATTGCCCTGAGTAGCGTGCAACTGTCGCTGCTGGAGCGCACGGTTGCCATGCTGGATGATAT
>JAGWMH010000328.1 GCA_028871775.1 Betaproteobacteria bacterium | reverse complement strand
GAGCTCAAGCCGAACATGATCCGCTCGATGTGCTGCCGCCTCCAGCTCGACCTGCGCGAGCTGCTCAAGCGCGGCAACGGCCTGTTCGGCAGCGCCGAGCAGACCGGCTCGGTAGGTGTGGTGACCGTCAATTGCGCCCGCCTGGGTCATGTCCACAAGGGCGACGAGGGGGCTCTGTATGCCCGTCTCGACGAACTACTGGAAATCGGCAAGAACAGCCTGGAAATCAAGCGCAAGGTGATCCAGCGTCATATGGACGCAGGCTTGTTCCCCTACACCAAGCGCTACCTGGGCACTCTTCGCAACCACTTCTCCACCTTGGGGGTGAATGGCATCAACGAGATGATCCGCAACTTCAGCGACGACGTCCACGACATCACCACCGACTGGGGATACTCGTTCGCACTGCGATTGCTCGATCATATGCGCACCCGAATGCTGGGCTTTCAGGACGAGACCGGTCATATGTACAACCTGGAAGCGACGCCAGCGGAAGGCACTACTTACCGCTTTGCCAAGGAGGACCGCAAGCGTTTCCCGGACATCCTCCAGGCAGGGACGATGGACATGCCGTACTACACCAATTCCTCGCAGTTGCCGGTGGGGTTTACCGACGACCCGTTTGAGGCGCTGGAACGGCAGGAGGCATTACAGAAGAAATACACCGGCGGTACCGTGCTGCACCTGTACATGACGGAACGTCTGTCCAGCGCCCAGGCCTGCAAAACCTTGGTGAGGCGCTCGCTGGAGCGCTTCGGGTTGCCCTACATCACAGTGACGCCGACTTTCTCGATTTGCCCGAAACACGGCTATCTGGAAGGGGAATACAAGTTCTGCCCAAAATGCGACCAGGAAAAAATCGCGGAAAAACAACGCTGCGTTGCAGCATGATTCCAGACCCCCCAAACCTGAAGGAGAACACCATGAGCGACTTGATCAATCAATCCACACTGAGTGCTACACCCTCTGTTTTGTCGGATGAGGAGCGCCAGCCCTGCGAGGTATGGACTCGGGTGATGGGGTACCACCGCCCGGTGGCATCCTTCAATATCGGCAAGAAGGGCGAGCACTACGAGCGCAAGTTTTTCCATGAGATCCGCGCTGATCTTGGGTGTTAACCGTCATGCTGCGTATCGGTGGCCTTACGCCTTATTCCGCTACCGATTATCCCGGTCATTTCGCGGCGGTGGTGTTTTGCCAGGGTTGTCCATGGCGTTGCCGCTATTGCCATAATCCGCATCTGCTGCCGGCAGGCACGCCCCCTGCCGTTGAATGGGGCGATATGATGAAATTTCTCGAACGGCGGCAAGGCTTGCTGGATGCGGTCGTGTTCAGTGGCGGCGAGCCAACCTTGCAGAAAGATTTGGAGGAGGCGGTGCACGATGTAAAGGCAATGGGTTTCAAGGTGGGCCTGCACACTGCCGGCATCTATCCGGAGCGGCTGCGCAGGCTGCTCCCCTTGCTTGATTGGGTAGGGATGGATATCAAGATGCCGTTTGCTGATTATGAGCGTCTCACCGGCGTCACCGGCAGCGGCGCGAAAGCCAGGACAAGCGCCCGCTGGATTCTGGAGAGCGGTGTGGATTATGAGTTTCGTACTACGGTGCATTCGGCGTTACTGAGCCGGGATGCGCTGGCCGCGCTGGGCAGAGAACTGGCCGCGATGGGGGTGCAGCATTATGTGCTACAGGAATTCAGGCAGCAGGGTTGTCAGGCGTTTTTACCCGAGACTGCGCCCGCTTATCTGCACTGCGACACAGTTGAGCACATGAGTCAGCAATTCCGGCGATTTTCCGTGCGCAGTGCTTAAGCCGGGATTACCCCACATCGGCACAGGCGGCGGCATCTGCCGCCGGGCGTTGAAGAACATGCGGCAGGCGCGTGACCGCGTCGGCGGTAGCATTACCGCCCGCGTGACTTGAAACGATAGCGACACCAGCTTCACTGAGCTCG
>JAGWMH010000327.1 GCA_028871775.1 Betaproteobacteria bacterium | reverse complement strand
TGGCAGCAGGTGATGGAACTGGTACACAAATCCCAGCGAACGGTTGCGCACGTCGCCGCGTTGCGTTTCGTTCATCGCCTGCACATCCTGGCCGAGGATGGCGACGCTGCCGCCGGTCGCATTGTCCAGCCCGCCGAGCAGGTGCAGCAGGGTGCTCTTGCCGGAGCCGGAGGCGCCGACGATGGCAATGCGTTCGCCGCGCGCGACATCCAGATTGACGCCGTTCAGCACCGGCACGTTGAGTCTGCCTTGTGTGAAGGTCTTGCGCAGGTCGCGGCAGGAAATCACATTCTCAGTCCTCAGTCCTGCGTCCTCACTCCTCTGTCTATTCATATCGCAACGCCTCCGCCGGCTGCGTCCTGGATGCGCGCCAGCTCGGATACAGCGTGGCGAGCAGGCTGATGAGGAAGGAGAAGCTCGCCACGATGAGCACATCGCCGCGATGCAGGTCGGAAGGCAATTCGCTGATGTAATACACGTCCTTGGCGAGGAAATGCGTGCCGATCACGCGCTCGATGAACGGCACCACGATATCGATGTTGAGCGCCAGCAATATGCCGCCGCCCACCCCGAGCAGCGAGCCGATGACGCCAATCAGCGCGCCCTGCACGATGAAGATTTTCATGATGCTGGCGGGCGATGCGCCCAGCGTGCGCAGGATGGCGATGTCGGCCTGCTTGTCGGTGACCGCCATCACCAGCGTGGAAACGATGTTGAATGCGGCGACCGCGACGATGAGCGAAAGGATGATGAACATCATTTTCTTTTCGATCTGCACCGCGCGGAAATAGTTGGTGTGCTGGCGCGTCCAGTCGGTGGCGTAAGTGCCGGGCGGCAGTTCGCGCCCCAGTTCGAGAGCCACGCGCGGCGCCAGGTCCAGGTTGTGCAGGCGCGCGCTGATGCCGCTTACCGCGCTTCCCATCTGGTACAGCTTCTGCGCATCGCCCATGTGGATCAGAGCCAGCGCATTATCGTAGGGCGACATGCCGATCTCGAAAATGCCCACCACGCGGAATTGCTTGAGGCGCGGCATCATGCCTGCCGGGGTGATCTGCCCCTGCGGGGCGATGAGCAGCACCTTGTCGTTCAGTTGCGCGCCCAGCGCGCGCGCCAGGTCGGAACCGAGCACAATGCCGAAGCCGCCATCCTGCAAGGCTTGCAGCGAACCGGCCTTCATCTTGTCGGACAGGTCAATCACTTTGCTTTCATCCTGCGGCAGGATGCCGCGCACCATCACACCCTGCACGCTCTCACCCAACGACACCATGCCTTGCCCCGCCACGAAGGGCGCAGCGGCGGCCACTTGCGGGTGTTTCGCCGTGAGTTGCAGGGTGGGTTGCCAGTCGGTCAGGCGGTTGTCCTCGGTACTGCTGATCTGCAGATGCGGCGCGACGCCGAGGATGCGCGTGCGGATTTCCTTCTGGAATCCGTTCATCACCGACAGCACCACGATCAGCGCGGCCACGCCCAGCGCCATGCCGAGCATGGAGATCAGCGAGATGAAGGAAATGAAATGGTTGCGCCGTTTGGCACGGGTGTAGCGCAGGCCGATGAAAAGTTCGTAGGGGCGCAAGGCAAGGGCGGAGATAAATGAATTGGGCGCTAGTTTGCCACAAGGCGGCGGGCGAAGCATCCTTTTGCTAAACCTCGCGAAGCGAGAACGCCGGGACAGATGGCCCCTTTATGGGGTCATCTGTCCCGGCGTTTACGGTTCATCCCCACGCGAGTGGGGAACACCGTATCTCTGAGGATCAAGCCATAAGAGATGGCGGTTCATCCCCACGCGAGTGGGGAACACTGCTGGAAGACAATAAAAGAGGCAAAAGATGGCGGTTCATCCCCACGCGAGTGGGGAACACGCGAAGGATTTGCATGAATATCCGCAAGGAATCGGTTCATCCCCACGCGAGTGGGGAACACGCGAAGGATTTGCATGAATATCCGCAAGGAATCGGTTCAT
>JAGWMH010000326.1 GCA_028871775.1 Betaproteobacteria bacterium | reverse complement strand
CATGAAGCTCCTTCAGATTGCCGCGAGCATCTTTCAGGCTAACCAGTAAACGGCTGGCGTCTGCAATTGCTTCCCCGCCGGAGTATTCCTCCATCCGCGCAACACCAAAGCGGGCAGCTACCTCAAGCAGCATCTTCGCGCGTAGCATGCGATTAAACTGGCTGTTTTTATTTGTTGTGTAATATTCCTTACAGGTTTTCTCATCAAAACCCGGCGTCTCAATCAGATTTTTCTGGCAAACCAGGCCATCCAGTTTTTCATTGAATTCGGTGACGCTTATTGTTGGCAGGTTTGCCGCATTGGTGGTTGAGCATCCGGCTAAAAATACCATTCCGAATAAGATGATCGTGGATGTAAATCTAGTCATGACTTTCCCCTTGTTTAGCCGTGCATATTGAAAACTGCTTTCCATTCATTCAGGATTCAAAAGCTCACTGCTTGACCTTGCCAGTCTTAGATTTGGCAGCCATTTTTTTGCCGAAAAGAGCGCCGCTTCCCCGCTTGCGCAGATTGCCTCGTCCGCTACCTGCTTGCTCCTTGAGTTCAAAGCGCTTGGCTGCCCGCTTGTCGCCCTTGCGGGAGTAATCGCCATACTTGCCTGTGGCAGGGTTATAGAAACTCACGTAGCCGCCCGGATTGATGCCAAAGGATTTGAGTTTCTTTCCATCATACTCGCGGCCCAGAAAATCATTTCGCCCTCCGGCCTCGTTTGTTTCGGTGAAATAAAGGGGTAGCACGAAATTGGATACCTTTACACCATCTATCTCATAGCTCTCGTCCTGCACGGCATCGCACATTTCGTAACTATGAAATACGACCTTCCCCGAGCCGTTCGGATGCGGCCCTTGCACCAGCAGGTTGACTTGGGCATCGCCCAACAATTCCAGCGCTTCGTGGGAAAGGGTTACGCTCCATTCTTCACCGAGTTTTTTGGATAGTTCGGTGAATACGTAACCGCAGGGAATGCCTTTGTTATTGGTTTCATGATAGCCCTCTGCATCCTTTACGTTTGCTTTGTCCCACAGGTAGAGGATGGCGTCGCCGCGCATATCAACGAAAGATTGTTTGGATGGTGTGCTGCTGGAGTTGCCCTCGAGCCTTAGCCGTGCGCCGAAGCTCCAGTATGGCTCGAAGTCTTCGGCTATCTGACGGTTGATGGCGCGGATGACGCGCTGTACTTCCTCATCGGTGACTTTTCCTGAGGTGAGATTGATGATGGTAATGATCATGGTTGTGCCCCTCCGCTCAAAAAATAATTTCCGTTTGCATGCTGGTGCCAGACTGGATTGCCATGGGGAGGCTCGCCATCGAGCCCAGCGCTGAATCCGCCAGCCGCGGGCAAGACGAGCGCGCCTGCCGTGAAACCAGTGAACAGGCTGATGACCAGGGAGTGGGGTTCAAAGATGTCTTGCAATGTTTGCTTCCGGTGCGAGGCCGAGTCGCGCGCCTTTCTCAGTTCGGCGATGATCTGCATGGGCAATACGTCAGGTAACATGTGATCCCCCTTAACAAGAGCTGCTACTGGCGCTGGTTCCCGTATGTGCGGGAATCACTGGTGAGACGGAAGGTTTTTGTATTTCGAAGATGCTTCGCCTATATGTCGTTTGCAGCGAGCGTCTTTCTTTTGTTATTACTGCTGTCCTTGCACGATTTTCACCTGAAGCAAGTACTCCCTGTACTACGGAAAAAACCTAAAGGCATGGTGAGAAATACTGCACCTAATTTTTTATCTCCGCAATGAGAAAAAGTATATAGGCCGGTATATAGGCAACTTCGGGTTGGGATTTGTAAGGCATTGTTGCGAATAGAAAACACCACCAGCCACACTCCGCCAGCACCCTCTCTGATGGAACTACTAGCCATCTGACTAGGCTGTCAAACTACGACAGCCAAGTCATTGGTTACCCCGGCCCCTCTCACAAGCGTGAGAGAGGGGATTGTTGGTGTTCTTTGCAAGCTGGAATT
>JAGWMH010000325.1 GCA_028871775.1 Betaproteobacteria bacterium | reverse complement strand
AAGCCGCCCACCACGAAATGGTCAACCATGTATACCACCGGCTCGGCCACCGCGTCGTTGATGTTCTCGAAGGTGTACACGCCTTCCTGCACCAGCACATCATGCACCTGCAAGCCTTCCTTGCCCACCGCCATCTTGTTGCGCTGCTTGCGGTTGAGGTCGCGCACCTCGCTGGCGTCCTTCACCGACATGATGCCCATGCCGTAAGTCCCCGCATCGGCCTTGACGATGACGAAGGGCTCTTCCTGCACGCCGTATTCGGCATACTTCACGCGCATCTTTTGCAGGATGCTGTCCACCTTCACCGCCAGGCACTCCTCGCCGGTGCGCTGCCGGAAATCAATCTTGCCGCAGGTAGAAAAGTAGGGATTGATCAGCCAGGGATCGATGCCGAGCAGTTTGGCAAATTCGCCGGCCACGCGGTCATAGGCGGCAAAGTGATGCGACTTGCGGCGCGTGGTCCAGCCCGCGATCAGCGGCGGCAACACGGCCTGTTCCAGGTTTTGCAGGATGTCCGGCACCCCGGCGGAAAGATCGTTGTTGAGCAGCACCACGCACGGATCGAAATCCTCGAGACCGAGCCGGCGGCCGCGCCGCACCAGCGGCTCCAGCGTCAGCGTGCCGCCGCCGGGCAGCTGGATTGCAGTGGGTTCGGTAATCTCCGGCAGCAGGCTGCCGATGCGCACTTTCAACCCGGCCTGCTTGAGGATCAGCGCGAGCTGCCCGACATTCTGCAAATAAAACTGGTTGCGCGTGTGATTCTCCGGGATCAGCAGCACACCGCGCGCTTCCGGGCAGATCTTCTCGATGGCGCTCTGCGCGGCCTGCACGCACAGCGGCAGGAAATCCGGATTCAGGTTGTTAAAGCCACCGGGAAACAGGTTGGTGTCAACGGGAGCCAGCTTGAAGCCGCTGTTGCGCAAATCCACCGAGGTATAGAACGGTATGGTGTGCTCCAGCCATTGCGTGCGGAACCAGTGCTCAATGACGGGCTGTGCGCTGAGTATGCGCTGCTCAAGGTTGAGCAGCGGGCCGTTCAGTGCGGTGGCGAGATGTGGAACCATGGTGTGCCTGCAGAATTGGGTGCGGGCATTTTAGCTGATTTATGTTGCACCACCTCAAAACAAATCGCCCGCAGAAGCGGGCGGTGGCAAGGAATACCAAATAATTTCAATTCCAGATATACGGTGAGATGAGCCCAATAGGCGATTAGCCACCTTTTTGTCCTATTGCACCAGCTTTTGATTCTCGGCAGCTTTGGCTGTGCCACGCACCAGCTTGCCGTAGCGCGGCTCGTCTTTCACCGCCACGAAGTCGGCGCCCTGGTCAAAGCGCCATGCCCACGCGCTGCCATGATGCATCCGGAAAATTGTGGCTGTCCAATAACCAAATTTCGAGTTCTGCGTATTGGGGAAAAAATCCTTGGGCAGCGTAGGGCCCGGCATGCGCACGGTTGCGTCTACCAGAGAGCCCAGCTCTTCCTTGCCGGGCAAGCGCCAATCGGAATAACCGCATAAGCGTTCGGCGTTAACTGCGGCAACGAAAGCTTCGGTGTCGCAGGCGCTGCCTGTGCATACACCGCCATTGGGCTTCCCTTCCACCATCGCATTGGTTTCCCCCTCCGACTTCCCGTTGGTTTTTTCATCGGGGTTGTACCAGGTATAGGTATTGGTTCCGGCGTGCAGGCCCGGAGTTGCCGTTTTGACTTCCCACATGAACCCGGTCTTGTTGTCGCGCACGCACGGCCAAGACTGCTCCAGGTAGCGGCCATTGCCCTTGTACTCGCTGCCATCGGCGGCGAGGCGCGTCAAGTCGAATACATATGTCGGAACAATCTTGTCGCAGCCGGTGAGCAGCAGCGCGAAAGCGAGCAGTACAGTGGCGGGGATTATCTGTTTATTTATTTTTGGCATGTTCATGTAAGGCTGAATTTCCGTGCGGGTTTCAAAGCAGACAGCATACCATAA
>JAGWMH010000041.1 GCA_028871775.1 Betaproteobacteria bacterium | reverse complement strand
GCGCCTTGCGATCATCCCGTTTTTGTTAGCAACGTGGCTCATGGTGGACTTAATCAGAGGTTCCTTAAGCTTTCGTTAATAATTGTTTGGCAAAATACTCCCTCGCACCAGTTCTTTATCGGCTGGCTGCAAACGCCCCTATGTATCATGCACACTGTATTTTTTGCAACAAGTCGGGCATTTGCAGGACGTTTTTACCATTTGGAGCCCCACATGAAAAAACCACCCATTGTTTCCGGGCTTGTCGCCTTGTTCCTCGCTCAATTTGCATGGGCGGGCGATGACATTGCGCTAAGTGCAAAGCAAGCACAAGCACTCGGCATCATGACTGCCGCTCTGCCCGCCAAACAATACGGTGAGGTGTCCGGACTACCTGCGCAAGTGGTTATTCCCGGCAATCAATTGTTCGTTATCAGCACACCCCTTCCGGCCGTGGTCGAACAAATACTGGTTGGCGTAGGCGATAGCGTCAAGAAAGGCCAGCCAATTGCGCGCCTGCAAAGCCCGTCTTTGGCCGAGGCGCAGCGTGGCTTGTTGCAGGCCAGCGTGCAAAATCAGCTCGCTAAAGAAAATCTGTCACGCGACGAAGCGCTATGGAAGGACGGCATCATCGCCGCGAGCCGCTATCAGGCCACCAGGGGCCTGGCATTCGAAGCACAGGCGGCCTTATCGGAACGCAAACAGAACCTGCGTCTCGCAGGGATGTCCGATGCTGCGATTGCACAGTTGCAATCCGGCAACAACTTGAGCAGTTTGCTTATCGTGACCGCACCGATTGATGGTGTGGTACTGGAAAAATCTGCCAGTGCGGGGCAACGCCTCGATGCTGCGACACCGATGTTCAAAATTGCCAAGCTCGACCCGCTTGCTTTGGAAATCCAGGCCCCGCTGGCTTACACCCGTGATCTCAAGATAGGCGCGACGGTTACTGTTCCGGCTTATGCAGCCAGCGGCAGGCTCACTGCAATTGGCCGCAGCCTGCTGGGCACCAGCCAGACTATTTTGTTGCGCGCCGTGATTCAGCAAGGCGCGGAAAATCTGCGCCCCGGCCAGTTTGTCGAGGCTGGCGTCAGCACCAGCGCAAGCAGTGTTGCGCAGTGGGACATCCCAAACAGCGCGGTTTCACGCATCGCTGGCAGGACCGTGGTATTCGTGGAAACCCCGCAGGGATTCCGTGTGCAAACCATCAACGTACTCAGTGAAGCTGCGCAAAACAGCGTCATCAGCGGTGCGCTCAAGGGCGATGAAAAAATCGCTGTGCGTGGTGTTTCGGCTCTCAAATCGAGCGTGTTGGGTATCGGCGGGGGTGAATGATGCTTTCCAAACTGGTTGAGTTCGCCCTGACACAGCGGCTGCTGGTGGCGGCATTGACGCTGCTGCTGATCGGCGCAGGCATTTCATCGTTCCGCGAATTGCCGATCGATGCGTTCCCGGATGTCTCCTCGACACAGGTCAAACTCATCATGAAAGCGCCGGGTATGACTCCGGAAGAAATCGAGGCGCGCATCGTCACGCCGATCGAACTTGAAATGCTCGGCATCCCCCATCAGCGCATCATGCGTTCGATTTCCAAATATGCGATTGCCGACATCACCATCGATTTCAACGACGGCACTGACATTTACTGGGCACGCCAGCAGGTCGCCGAGCGCCTGAACAATGCGCAGCGCGATTTGCCCCCCTCCGCTTCCGGGGGCCTCGCGCCCATCACCACACCACTGGGCGAAATGTTCATGTTCACGGTGGAAGGCGACAATGTTTCGCTGGAAGAGCGCCGCACCATTCTGGATTGGGTGATCCGCCCCGCTTTGCGCACACTGCCCGGCGTGGCCGATGTCAATTCGCTGGGCGGCTTGGCGCGCTGCTATGAAGTGGTGCCGGACCACAACGCCCTCGCTTCTTATGGCATCTCCTTTGCCATGCTGCAACAAGCGGTGCAAGCCAACAATCGCAACGATGGCGCAGGGCGCATCAGCGAAGGCGATGAAGCCTTGCTGGTGCGCGCTGAAGGCAGCGTCAAGAGCTTGCAGGATGTGCGCAACATCGTCATCGCCAGCCCGGCTGGCAACCCGATTCGCGTCGGCGATGTTGCCCAGGTGCGCATCGGCAGCCTGACACGCTATGGCGTTGTCACCAAAGACGGCAAGGGCGAGGCAGTGGAAGGGCTGGTGCTCGGCCTGCGCGGCGCGAATGCGCAAATGGTGGTCGCCGGCGTGCAGGCCAAACTGCAGGAACTCGCTCCCGCGTTGCCGCAAGGCGTCACCACCAGGGTGTTTTACGATCGCGGCAGCCTGGTCAAGCGCGCGGTAGGCACGGTTTCCAAAGCGCTTACCGAAGCCATCGTGCTGGTGGTGATATTGCTGGTGCTGTTTCTCGGCAACTTGCGTGCCGCCGTCGTGGTAGCCATCACCCTGCCGCTCGCGGTGCTGATCACCTTCATCCTGATGCGGCAGTTCGGCATGTCCGCCAACCTGATGAGTCTGGGGGGGTTGGCGATTGCCATCGGGATGCTGGTGGATGGCTCCGTCGTGGTGGTGGAGAACATCATCAACCATCTCGCCAGCAGGCGTTCGCATATCCCGCATCTGCATGTCATCTATCGTGCGGTGAAAGAAGTCATCACGCCGGTGGCGGCAGGGGTTGCCATCATCATCATCGTGTTCCTGCCGCTGATGACGCTGCAAGGACTGGAGGGCAAGCTGTTCATCCCGGTCGCGCTGACCATCGTGTTCGCGCTGGCCGCATCGTTGTTGCTGTCGCTGACCATCGTGCCGATGCTGTCATCCTTTCTGCTCAAGGAAGCCGGGCACGATGAGCCGTGGCTGGTGCGCAAGGCGATGGCAATTTACACCCCGATGCTGGAACGCGCGCTGAACAAAGAGCGCATGGTGATTAGCGCCGCACTGGCCATGCTGGTGATCAGCGGCGGGGTGTATACGCTGATCGGCAAGGCCTTCATGCCGGAAATGGACGAAGGCGACCTGATCATGCAAGTCGCCAAGCTGCCGTCCATCAGCCTCGCACAGACCGCCAGCATCGATGAACGCATCCAGCAGGCCATCCTCAAGAATGTGCCGGAAGTCAAAGGCGTGGTATCGCGCGCCGGAGCAGATGAGCTCGGTCTCGATCCGATGGGGCTGAACGAAACCGACAATTTCCTGGTGCTAAAACCGCAAGAAGAATGGCGCAACAAGAATAAAACCGCCATCGTCGACCACATCCGCAAGGTAATGGCGGATTTCCCCGGCGTGGGGTACAGCTTTACCCAGCCGATCGCCATGCGTGTGTCGGAAATGCTCACCGGTGCACGCGGCGACATCGCGATCAAGATCTTCGGCGCTGATTTGAACGAGCTCAACAAAACCGCCGAGCTAATGGTCAAGGTGCTGCAGGGTATCAAAGGCAGTGAAGACGTATTCACCGTAAAAAACAGCGGCGTGCAATATTTTCGCGTGGAGATAGACCGCCTCGCTGCCGGGCGCCTGGGGCTGAATGTGGATGACATCGGCAATGCGTTGCGCGGCCAGATCGAGGGGCAACAACTCGGCACGGTGATCGAAAACGGCCGCCGCACCCCTTTCATCATGCGCGGCGAAGCCGATGTACAGCAATCCCCGGCGCTGTTTGCCGCACTTACTCTGCCGCTGCCCGGAGGGCAGAGCGTACCCTTGTCAGTGGTCGCCAGACTGGAACGTGTGGATGGCCCGGTAAAAGTGGACCGGGAAAATGGCGTGCGCATGGTGGTAGTGCAAAGCAACGTCCGCGACCGTGACCTGGTCGGTTTTGTGGAAGAAGCCAAAGCCGCCGTTGCGGCAAAAATCAAACTTCCACAAGGCTACCGCCTGACCTGGGGTGGCCAGTTTGAAAACCAGCAACGCGCTGCGGCACGGCTTGCCGTGGTGGTGCCTGTGGCACTGGGCATGATATTCATGCTGCTGTTTGCCACGTTCGGCTCGGTCAGACAAGCCGCTTTGGTGCTTACCAACATCCCGTTTGCCTTGATCGGCGGCATAGTGGCTTTGTGGGTCAGCAGCGAATACATGTCCGTTCCCGCCTCGGTCGGCTTCATCGCCCTGCTCGGCATTGCGGTGCTCAACGGCGTGGTGATGGTGTCCCACTTCAACCAGTTGCACAGCGAAGGCATGGAGATCACACAGGTCGTTTTTGAAGGCGCAAAGCGCCGTTTGCGCCCGGTATTGATGACTGCCAGCATCACTGCTTTTGGCCTGCTGCCGCTGCTGTTTGCCTCCGGCCCGGGTTCTGAAATCCAGAAGCCGCTTGCCATCGTGGTAATCGGTGGACTGATCAGCTCTACGCTGCTGACGCTGTTCATGCTGCCCATCCTGTACCGCCGCTTTGGTTTGGAAACCGTGAAGCCACTCCAGCCTTGAAAATTTTGAGAGAAACATCATGAAAGAAAAGAATTGCTGTTTAACGCTGATCTGCCATCGTTCCCTGGAAGAACGCCTGGTGGATCATCTGCTTGAGCATCCGGAATGGGTAAGCGGCTTTTCCCTGACACACCTTGAAGGCGGCAGCCAGAAAGAAAAACTGCCCAGCATGCTGGAACAGGTGCGCGGGCGTTCGCAACGCGTCCAAATCGTTACCATAATGAACAGTGACGACGCACGCGAATTCATCATGCATCTCAAGCACGAAGAAGCCAGCCCGGAAATTGCCTACTGGCTGACACCGGTGATCGAATTCGGGAGGCTGGTATGAAACGGGGAGCGCGGCGAGGGGCAGGGAAGTTGGGGTTTGGAAGCGGCCTGTTAGGGCTGGCTTTGTTCAGCAGCATCGCGCCTGCCACAGAGATCAGCTACCCCGATCTGCCGCCACCTGCGCAAATCGAAAGCGCATTGAGCAATCATCTGCCGGTGCTGAACGCCGCCAGCAACCTGAAAATGGAACACGCCAATCAGCGCAAATGGAACAGCGGCAATTACGAGTTCAATCTGCGCGCCGGCTCGTCGCAGCGCAACATCGTCAGCACCGGGCAGAATCTGAAAGAATGGGATGTCGCACTGGAACGCCCGTTGCGCCTGTTCAACAAGGTGGGCATTGATGGAGACATTGGCGAGGCCAGCGTCGCGCGCGCCGAATATGCGCTCGGCGATGCGCGCCATGAAGCCGGGCGCACGCTGCTCCAGATGTGGTTCGCATGGCAGCGCGAGCAGGCACAGGCCAATCTGTGGCAACAGCAGGTGGATATACTCAAGCAACAGGCGCAAATGACCGAGAAGCGCGTCAGGGCGGGCGATGCGCCCAAGCTGGAGCTGAATCAGGCACAAGCCGCCGCCGCACAAGCCGGCGTGTCATGGCATCAGGCCCGGCTGCGCGCACAGCTCGCGGGTAATGATCTGTTGCGCCATTTTCCCGCCATCCGGTTGCCGGAAAAATTGCAGCCCGCCACCCCGCAAGCCGTCGAACATGACTTGGCATTCTGGAAGTCGCGCGTGCTCGAACACAACCACGAGCTCGGCATGGTGCAGGAACAAAGCCGCGTGCAGCAACTGCTGGCACAGCGCAGCCGCGCCGACCTATTGCCCGACCCTACTGTGGGGGTGCGCTACGCAAATGAACTTGGCGGAAACGAAAAAGTGACCGGCGTATATCTCAGTGTGCCGATCTCCTTCGGGCAACGCAGCGCGACAGCAGAAGGAGTCGCACAACAGGCCGCCATCGCCGCCGACCAGGAAGCCTTTGTCAAACGTCGTCTGGAAGGCGACATCTACGCGGCGCATACCCAAGCAGTGAGCAGTTTCGCCACCTGGCAACAGGCGCACGAGGCAGCACAGGCCATCCGCAGCAATGCGGAGCTGGTTGGCAAGGCTTATAGCCTGGGCGAAAGCAGCCTGTCGGACAGCCTCACCGCGCGCCGCTTTGCGCTGGAATCGTCATTGGCAGAAAATCTTGCGCAACTCGATGCCAACGAAGCGCGCTATCGCCTGCTGCTGGATGCCCATCAACTGTGGCCGTTGGATGATGAGGAAGGCGAGCATCATGCTAGCCACTACTGAGGGAACTGTCTTTCGGGTGGCCAAGGGGTTTCCCTGCGCCTCGAGTTTTAGTATTTTCCATTAACCGTTATAGTTTGCTATAATTCGCGCTGTTTTACAGATGGGCCTCGGCCCGTTTTTTATTTGTGGGTACGGATCATGGACGCGGCTAGGCTTGTGGAAACGACGTTGGCCGGCTTGGGGTATGAGCTGGTTGACCTGGAAATGTCCGGCAGGGGCCTGATGCGTGTGCTTCTGGACAAGCCTGCGGGCATTACTCTGGAGGACTGTGAACGGGTCAGCCACCAGTTGACGCGTTTGTTTGCGGTAGAGGGGGTTAATTACGACCGCCTTGAAGTTTCATCGCCGGGTCTGGACAGGCCGCTCAAGAAAGAAGCGGATTTTGTGCGCTTCCGCGGCGAGAAGGCGCAACTGAAATTGCGCATGCCGCTGGCGGGGCGCAAGAACTTCACCGGCATCCTGGGTGAAGTCAAAGATGGCGTATTGCAGTTGGAGGTGGATGGCAATCTGGTACAGATTGAGCTGTCCAATTTGGATAAGGCGCGGCTGGTGCCGGCATTTTGAGTTTCGTATACCGTTTGCCCCCGGAAATTTATTCAGGGTGAACGGACTGTTTAGTTGGAGACGGTGATGAGTCGTGAAGTTCTGTTGTTAGTGGATGCCTTGGCGCGTGAAAAGAACGTGGATAAGGAAATCGTGTTTGGCGCGCTGGAGTCTGCTTTGGCGTCTGCCACCAAGAAGCGCTTCTCCGAGGAATCCGATGTGCGCGTCAGCATAGATCGCGCCACGGGAGAATATGACTCGTTCCGCCGCTGGCAGGTGATGGACGACGAGGCCTTCGAAACCCCGGAACTTCATATCAAGCTGGATGAAGCGCGGAAGCGCAACCCAGACATCGCGCTGGAAGAATTCATCGAAGAGCCGCTGGAGTCCATCGACTTCGGGCGCATCGGCGCACAGGCCGCCAAGCAGGTGATTTTCCAGAAAATCCGCGATGCCGAACGCGAGCAGATCCTGAACGATTTCATGGAGCGCAAGGAGCATCTGGTGTCCGGCACGGTGAAGCGCATCGAGCGTGGCAGCGCCATCATCGAGTTTGGCAAGATCGAGGCGTTGCTGCCGCGCGACCAGATGATCCCCAAGGAAAACATGCGCGTCGGCGACCGCGTGCGTGCGCATTTGTTGCGCGTGGACCGTTCGGTGCGCGGGCCGCAAATCGTCCTGTCGCGCATTACACCCGAGTTCCTGGTCAAGCTGTTTGAACTGGAAGTGCCGGAAATCGAGGAGGGTCTGCTCGAAATCGTCAGTGCGGCACGCGACCCCGGCGCGCGCGCCAAGATTGCAGTGCGCTCGCATGATGCGCGGATAGATCCGATCGGCACCTGTGTCGGCATGCGCGGCTCGCGGGTGCAGGCGGTGACCAACGAACTGGCGGGCGAGCGCGTCGACATCGTGCTGTGGTCGGAAGACCCCGCCACCGGCGTTATCAACGCGCTGGCCCCCGCTGACGTAACCAGCATCATGGTGGATGAAGACAAACACAGCATGGATGTCGTGGTCGAGGAAGAAAATCTGGCACAGGCCATAGGCCGCAATGGCCAGAATGTGCGCCTGGCCAGTGAGCTGACCGGCTGGGAGCTCAACATCATGACGGTGGCGGAATCCGGCCAGAAGAATGAGCAGGAATTTTCCAAGGTGCGTGATTTGTTCATCAACAAGCTTGATGTGGATGAGGAAGTGGCGGACATCCTGGTGCAGGAAGGATTCAATACACTGGAAGAAGTGGCTTATGTGCCGCTGGAAGAGATGCTGGAGATTGAATCTTTCGATGAGGCGACAGTCAATGAACTGCGCAGCCGCGCGCGCAACGCGCTGTTGACCGCTGCGATCGCGAATGAGGAACAGGTGGAGCACGGCATCGAGGACTTGCTTAAACTCGAAGGCATGGATGAGGAAACCGCGCGTATCCTGGCAGGCAAGGGAATCGGCACGCAAGATCAGCTTGCCGATCTGGATGTGGACGAACTGGTTGAGTTGACGGGTATGGATGGCGAACGCGCCAACCGGTTGATCATGACGGCGCGCGCGCCGTGGTTTGCCTGATGGTATTTTTGTTAAATGGACTCGGCAAGTGTTGAGTTCCGGGGTTAAAGGACAGTAATGGCAAAAATGAATGTAGCGCAGTTTGCTGGCGAGCTTGGCTTGCCGGTTTTGCTGTTGCTGGAACAACTGCAGGCGGCCGGAGTCGCCAAACAGCAGGAGGCGGATCCCATATCGGAACAGGATAAGGCGCAACTGCTGGAGTACCTGCGCACCGCGCATGGGGCCGGTGGCGCTAAAGGCAAGATTACCCTGACTCGCCGCGAAACTACGGAAATCAAGAAGGCGGACAGCACCGGCAGGGCGCGCACCATTCAGGTCGAAGTGCGCAAGAAACGTGTGGTTGCCCCGGTTGTCGCGGAGAAGCCTGCTGCTGTTGCGCCAGAGGCAACGCCGGAACCGGTAGCGAAAAAACCCGCAGCCAAGAAGGTGGACGAGCAAGAACTTGCAATGCGTGAGGAAGAAGCACGCCGTCAGGCAGAATTGGCTGCACGCCAGGCCGCGGAAGTCCAGGTCAAGAAGGAGCGCAGCAAACGCAAGGCGGCCGCAGTTGCCGAGCCAGCAAAACCCGTGGAGCAGCCCGCAGCCCCGGCAGAGATCAAGCCGGCTGTGCCGGTTGTTGAGGCTATGCCCGCCGCCAGCCTGGCTGAAGGTACGCTGCACAAGCCGGTGTCCAAACCCGGGGACAAGGTCGCCAGACCGGCCGCCAAGAAGGGTGCAAAAACCGCGCCGGACAAGAGCAGTCCCTGGAATGAGGCCGGACACAAGAAGCGCATGCCCACCCGTAACGAGGTGCGGCCCGGCGGATGGACAGTGGGCCATGCACGCGGCCCGCGGCCCCATGAGAAACATGCCAAGCAGGAGGAATCCGCCCAGCACGCCTTCTCACTGCCGACCGAACCGGTCGTGCACGAGGTGATGGTGCCGGAGACGATCAGCGTCGCCGAGCTGGCGCAGAAGATGTCGGTCAAGGCCATCGAAATCATCAAGGCACTGATGAACCTTGGCTCCATGGTGACCATCAATCAGGTGCTGGACCAGGAAACCGCGATGATCGTGGTGGAAGAATTGGGACATATCGCCAAACCGGCCAAGGCGGACGACTACGGTGCTTATCTGGCGGAATCGGAGGAGCATAAAAATGCGCCGCTCGAACCGCGCCCTCCGGTAGTGACCGTGATGGGCCACGTTGACCACGGCAAGACCTCATTGCTGGATTACATCCGCCGCACCCGCGTGGCCTCTGGTGAGGCAGGCGGCATCACGCAGCACATCGGCGCCTACCATGTGGATACCCCGCGCGGCATGATTACCTTCCTCGATACGCCGGGCCACGAGGCGTTTACCGCGATGCGCGCGCGCGGCGCGAAAGTGACTGACATCGTGATCCTGGTGGTGGCGGCCGACGATGGCGTAATGCCGCAAACCAGGGAAGCGATCCACCATGCCAAGGCGGCCAACGTGCCGATAGTGGTAGCGATAACCAAGATAGACAAACCCGAAGCCAACGCCGAACGCGTCAAGCAGGAACTGGTCAAGGAAGAAGTGGTGCCGGAAGACTGGGGCGGCGACACCATGTTCGTCGAGGTGTCGGCCAAGAGCGGACAGGGCATAGACGCCCTGCTGGAAGGCGTGCTGTTGCAGGCCGAGGTGCTGGAACTGAAAGCCCCCAAGGCATCCAACGCCAAGGGCATCGTGATTGAAGCCCGGCTGGACAAGGGCAAGGGACCGGTGGCGACCATACTGGTGCAGTCCGGCACCTTGAATCGCGGCGACACTATGCTGGCCGGCACCGTATTTGGCCGTGTGCGCGCCATGCTGGATGAGAACGGCAAGGCGGTGAAAGAAGCAGGGCCTTCGATACCGGTGGAAATTCAGGGCTTGTCCGAAGTGCCGGTAGCCGGTGAAGACGTGCTGGTGCTGGCGGATGAGAAGAAGGCGCGCGAAATCGCCCTGTTCCGCCAGGGCAAGTTCCGTGACGTGAAGCTGGCCAAGCAGCAGGCTGCCAAGCTGGAAAACATGTTCGAGCAGATGGCGGAAGGCGAAGTGCGTACTCTGGCGCTGATCGTGAAGGCCGACGTGCAAGGCTCCTGCGAAGCCATCGCGCAATCCCTGCAAAAACTGTCCACTGCCGAGGTGAAAGTTAATCTGATCCACAGCGGGGTAGGCGCGATCAGTGAATCCGACATCAACCTGGCGCTGGCTTCCAAGGCCATCGTGATCGGTTTCAACACCCGTGCCGATGCCGCTGCGCGCAAACTGGCGGAAGCCTCCGGCGTGGACGTGCGCTACTACAACATCATTTACGAGATGGTGGATGAAATCAAAGCAGCCCTGACCGGCATGCTGGCGCCGGAGAAAAAGGAAAGCATCATCGGCATGGTGGAAATCCGCCAGGTGTTCCACATCTCCAAGATTGGCACTGTGGCCGGCTGCTATGTCACCGACGGCGTGATCAGGCGCGGCTCGCAGGTGCGCGTGCTGCGCGACAACGTGGTGATCCACACCGGCGAACTGGATTCGCTCAAGCGCTTCAAGGATGATGTCCGCGAAGTGAAATCGAACTTCGAGTGCGGATTGTCGCTGAAGGGCTATAACGACCTCCAGGTTGGCGATCAGCTTGAGGTGTTCGAAATCGTCGAGGTGGCGCGCGCGCTGTAAGCGCCGGTTGCCATGCCCAAGGACTACGCCAGAACCGACCGGATAGCGGAGCAGATACAGCGCGAGCTGGCCGAGCTGGTGCGCCTGGAAGTGAAAGATCCGCGCGTGCGCTTGGTTACCCTGACCGGCGTCGAAGTGGCTCGCGACTACTCGCACGCCAAGGTCTATTACACCACGCTGGAAGGTGCAA
>JAGWMH010000324.1 GCA_028871775.1 Betaproteobacteria bacterium | reverse complement strand
GCGGGAAGATGCACCCGGACGGGCTGCGCTGCCGCAGGGTTTCCGGGTAATGTTCGCCGGCAATATCGGCGCAGCGCAGGATTTCGGTATGATACTTGCCGCAGCGGAAAAGCTGAGGCCATATGCCGATATCCAATGGCTGATCCTGGGCGACGGCCGTATGCTGCCCTGGGTCAAGGAGCAAATAGAAATGAGGGGGCTGGGCGGTACGGTTCATCTGCTGGGGCAGCATCCTGTAGAATCCATGCCGGGATATTTTGCCCTTGCGGATGCCATGCTGGTTACACTCAGGAGGGAGCCGGTGTTTGCGCTAACGGTTCCGTCCAAGATTCAGTCCTACCTTGCATGCGGCAAGCCGATAATCGCGGCTTTGGATGGCGAGGGCGCGCGTATCGTCCGGGAAGCTTCCGCCGGAATCGCCGTGCCGGCAGAAGATTCGGAGGGGCTGGCCAGTGCGGTACTGGAGATGTACCGGATGACGGAAGCGGAAAGGCAGGCAATGGGCGGACGCGGCTTGCAGTATTTCAGAGAAAATTTCGAGCGCGAGATGTTGCTGGGGCGCATGGATGGCTGGCTTGAGGAGCTTGGAAGAAAGGTGCGCGAATGAGAATTCTGGTGTTGGGGGCAAGCGGCATGCTCGGGAATGCGATGGTTCGAGTTTTGAGTGAGCAGACTGATTGGCAGGTGCATGGAACTGTCCGTTCAGATAATTCAAAGCGGTTATTTCGCACCGACATCGCTGAACGATTGCTTTCTGGTGTGGATGTCGAACATCACGACTCTCTGCTGCAGGCATTCGTTCGAGTACGGCCCAATGTGGTAATCAATTGCATCGGCCTGGTCAAGCAATTAGCGGATGCTGAGGATCCGTTGCTGGCAATTCCCATCAACTCGTTGCTGCCCCATCGCTTGGCCAGGCTCTGTGATCTGGCTGGCGCGCGGTTGGTGCACATGAGTACGGATTGCGTATTTTCCGGCAGGAAAGGCGGCTACCGCGAGAGCGACCCATCGGATGCGGAAGACCTTTATGGCAAATCGAAATTTCTGGGCGAGGCGGACTATCCGCATGCAATTACCTTGCGCACATCCATTATCGGCCATGAGCTGCAGGGCGCGCACAGCCTGATTGGCTGGTTCCTGTCCCAGGAGAAGCAATGCAAAGGGTTCGTCAAGGCGATTTATTCTGGTTTGCCGACGGTGGTGCTGGCGCGGCTCGTACGCGATGTGATTATTCCGCAGACCGGTCTGTCCGGGTTGTATCATGTCGCCTCCAAGCCGATCTCGAAATACGATTTGCTTTGTTTGGTGGCCAAAACATACGGGAAGTCCATTGAGATCATTCCGGATAGTTCGCTGGTGATAGACCGTTCCCTGAACGCGGACCGCTTCCGCGAGGCGACGGGCTATGTTGTGCCGGATTGGCCTGAATTGATTAAGGCGATGCATTCCTACCAATAGTTTAAGGACAAAGATTTATGTTTAACGGCAAAGTGTTGATGATTACCGGGGGCACCGGTTCATTTGGCAATACCGTTCTCAAGCGCTTTCTGTCGACCGCTGTGTGCGAAATCCGTATCTTCAGCCGGGACGAAAAGAAACAGGAAGAGATGCGTATCGCACTGAACAACAACAAGCTGAAGTTTTACATCGGTGACGTCCGCGATTACGACAGCATCTATCAGGCGATGAAGGGCGTGGACTATGTATTCCATGCGGCGGCCCTTAAACAGGTTCCTTCGTGCGAGTTCTACCCGATTGAGGCAGTGCGTACCAACGTGTTGGGTTCGGAGAATGTGATGCAAGCGGCCATCGCACGCAATGCGTCGCGGGTGGTGATGCTGAGCACGGACAAGGCGGTGTACCCCATCAATGCGATGGGCATATCCAAAGCGATGATGGAAAAGTTCATGGTCGGCAAAGCACGCATGCAGAGTGAGGGGGAGACCGTGTTATGCGCAACTCGTTATGGCAACGTTATGGCC
>JAGWMH010000323.1 GCA_028871775.1 Betaproteobacteria bacterium | reverse complement strand
TTTTCGCCAAGGTATGCATCGCCTTATTGGCACTGGCAGTCGTGCTGTGGTTCGGCATGGGCACGGAGCAGAGCTGGCTTACCAGTTCAGGCTGGTTGCGCATCCTGCACTTGTCCGCGCTGGTTGCCGGAGGGGTGGTGGTTTACTTTGCCGTGCTGGCTGCTCTGGGGTTCAGGCCCAGGGATTTTTCCAAGCGGGCAGTTCACTAACATCCTGCCACTCCCAACGCTTGCGCTCAAAGCCTGTGCGGTTTGGAGCCAAAGGCCGGATGCAGCCAGGAACCGGCTTCGAGTCATGTAAGCCATAAAACTCAGTAAGATGCCCTTATTTCACCTCGCGCCCTGTCAGACAAACGCTGACAACAAAACTTCTCTGCCCCCTACATCACAATCAGGCAAACACCGATAGCACCTTTGCGTGCAGAAGAACATTATTGTCACCTGCGTTGCCGCACAGCAGCGCTGCGGCTGTGAATGTACAAACTGGTTTATGTGGTTTTCCCCATTGTTCTCTATTCGAAAGGAGTAATTCATGGGCCAGAACTTTTATTCGTCAGAGGAACTCGATTTCATATTGGCGGAAATGAAGGTTCATCAGCGCCGGGATATGCTGCTGCGCATTGATGAAATATTGACTGCCCTGGATGCGGCGAGCCCAGCCGTGGATCATTGGAAAGCGGCGCGAAGAACCATTCAACGGTGTGAGGAAAACAAGTTCGCTGCAATGGCGGGCGCCCCAACCGGTGCAGCGCATGGGGAATTGGCACGGGGTTAGAGTTGGACTGTTATTGCACATACCTTACATAGCGGCAGCAACCTTTCATGGCAGGTCGGCTTGGCGCTTCTTGCGGAACTCAATGCGCCCAGTTGCTCGATTTAATCGTAACTGCAATTAACCAGGAGAAACATGATGAAACTCGAAGAAATACGCAGCATCGCCAAATCGCACAAGATCAATCCCGGAAAACTTTCAAAAACCGAGCTGATTAAATTCATCCAAACCGATGAGGGTAACTTTGACTGCTTTGCCACCGCCTATGGCGGCATGTGCGATCAGATGAATTGCCTTTGGCGCGAGGACTGTTTTGCCGCCGCACAATCAAACTAAAGGAGAACTGTCATGAACCTGGTTAAATGGGATCCATTCAGGGAACTGGAAGATGTTTCCAAACGCTTGAATCGTATTTTTGGGCAACCCCCGGCCCGCACCGAATCGGGCAGTGAAATGCTGGCAATGGCGGACTGGGCGCCTTCTGTCGACATAAGCGAAACGGACGCAGCGTATCTGGTCAAGGCCGAAATTCCCGGCGTGAAGAAAGAGGACGTCAAGGTCACCATTCAGGACGGCATGCTTACCATCCAGGGCGAACGCAAGCAGGAGAAAGAAGAGAAGGGCAAGAAGTTCCACCGCATCGAGCGTTGCTATGGCAGCTTCATGCGCAGCTTCCGGGTACCCGACGATGCCGATGAGGGCAAAGTAAAGGCTGAATTCAAGGATGGCATGCTCAACGTCACCCTGACTAAATCAGAGAAAGCCAAGCCCAAGTCGATCAATGTCTCGGTGTCGTAAAGAACCCGCAGGGGGTTGCCCACTGTTGTCTTAGCAGGGAGATGGCCACGCGGCAACTGGTACAGTTAAATGATCAAATGAGACAAAGGACACAGGCCCTAAGGGCGGGCAAGCCTCCAACATTCAGGCGGCTTAATTGGTGGTTTGTTATTCGCATCGACAAGGAGAAACAACATGAACGGCATTACTCGTTATGACCCATTCAACGAACTCACACGTTTTGATCCATTGTTCACGCGTTTCGACCCGTTTCTGGATATGGAGGATATGTTTAACAGGGCCATCATGCGCCCGATTTTGCGCGGTGGAATGGAAACCGGACCGCAGATCAGAATGGATGTGAAAGAGGCGGATGGAAAGTATCTGGTCAACGCGGAAATCCCGGGCGTGAACAAGGATGATATCCACGTGACCGTCGA
>JAGWMH010000040.1 GCA_028871775.1 Betaproteobacteria bacterium | reverse complement strand
GTGGGGATGACGGCGATGCCGCGCCGCATCAGGCTGATGAGGCGGGCGCGGCGGCTGGCACAGGTTGCAGGTTCAGGCATAACCGCGATTGTGCGTTGCGCGCAATCGCTTGTCGAGTTCTTCCAGCCGCTGCGGCGTGCCGATATCCATGCGAACCCCTAAACCGGACTTATTACGTGCTCAAATCAAGGCGTTTCATTTGCTCGCAACGGTAAGGGTAAAATGGTTTGACAGGGTGCAGCCATCTGACATAGAATTCGCGCCCTTCGAGATTTACTAAATTCATTGTTTTAGGAAATGCCATGAAAACATTTTCCGCAAAACCCCACGAAGTCCAGCACGACTGGTTTCTGGTGGATGCTGCAGACAAGGTGCTGGGCCGATTGGCCAGCCAGATCGCGGCGCGCCTGCGCGGCAAGCACAAGGCAATCTACACTCCGCACGTGGATACGGGTGATTTTATCGTTGTGGTCAACGCCAGCAAGTTGCGGGTGACCGGAAACAAGGCGGAAGCCAAGCTCTACCACCGCCACACCACTTATCCCGGCGGACTTTACACCACAAACTTCACCAAGTTGCAGGGGCGTCATCCCGACCGCGTGCTGCAAAAGGCGGTGAAAGGCATGCTGCCGAAAGGGCCACTCGGCTATGCCATGTTGCGCAAACTGAAGATTTACGGCGGTGCAGAGCACCCGCATGTTGCACAGCAACCCAAACCCATTGACCTGTTGAAAGCTTAAACATGAGCATAAATTACAATTATGGCACCGGCAGGCGCAAGAGCGCGGTAGCGCGGGTGTTCATCAAACCCGGCAAAGGCAATATCGTGGTAAACGACAAGCCGGTGGACGTGTTCTTCTCCCGCGAGACTGGCCGCATGGTAGTGCGTCAGCCGCTGGCCCTGACGGAGACGCTGGACAAGTTCGACATCATGGTGAACGTGTTCGGTGGCGGCGAATCCGGCCAGGCCGGCGCGGTGCGCCATGGTATCACCCGCGCCCTGATTGATTATGACGCAAGCCTGAAGCCCGCCCTGAGCAAGGCAGGCCTCGTCACGCGCGACGCGCGGGAAGTTGAACGCAAAAAAGTCGGTTTGCGCAAGGCGCGCCGCCGCAAGCAATTCTCCAAGCGTTAAATTCGGGATTGCTCGACAAAGCCGCCTTCGGGCGGCTTTTGCATTTACGTTGTATGATTGTCGAACAAACAGGGGGCAAGATGTGATCAAGGTCGGCATCGTAGGGGGCACAGGCTATACGGGAGTAGAACTGTTGCGGCTGTTGGCGCAGCACCCGCAGGCGGAGCTGCACGCCATCACCTCGCGCGCCGACGCGGGCATGCCAGTCAGCCGGATGTTTCCCAGCTTGCGCGGCTATGTGGACCTGTGTTTCACCCACCCGGACGAAACGCATCTGGATCAATGCGATGTGGTGTTTTTCGCCACGCCCAACGGTATCGCCATGCTGCAGGCGCGCGCCTTGCTCGAAGCAGGCGTGCGGGTAATCGACCTGGCAGCAGATTTCCGCATTCAGGACGTGGCCGTATGGGAAAAATGGTATGGCATGAGCCACGCCTGCCCCGGTCTGGTCGCTGAAGCGGTATACGGCCTGCCCGAGGTTAACCGCGAGCAGATCAGGCAAGCGCGGCTGGTGGCCAATCCGGGCTGCTATCCTACAGCGGTGCAACTCGGCTTTATCCCGCTGCTGGAAGCCGGGCTGGTGGACACGGCCGGGCTGATCGCCGACGCGAAATCCGGGGTGTCCGGCGCGGGGCGCAAGGCGGAGATCGGCTTCCTGTTTTCCGAGGCGGCGGATAATTTCAAAGCCTACGGCGTGCCGGGACACCGCCATCTGCCGGAAATCAGGCAGGGCTTGGCTCGGGTCGCGCAACACGAGGTGGGATTGACCTTCGTGCCGCACCTGACGCCGATGATACGCGGCATTCATGCCACTTTGTATGCACGCCTGAAGCAGGATGCCGATTTACAGGCACTGTTCGGGCAGCGCTATGCGAATGAGCCGTTCGTGGATGTGCTGCCCGCCGGTAGCCACCCGGAGACCCGTTCGGTGCGCGGTGCGAACCACTGCCGCATCGCGGTGCACCGCCCGCAGCAGGGTAATACCGTGGTGGTGCTGTCGGTGATCGACAACCTGGTAAAAGGCGCGGCCGGTCAGGCGGTGCAGAACATGAATATCATGTTCGGCCTGCCTGAAGCCATGGCGCTGACCAATATTCCATTGCTGCCCTAGCATGCTGCGCCAGAACTTGATACGCCAGCTCAAGCGAAAATTCAGCATTTCCGCGCCACGCCTGGCGGTACGGCCGCATGTGCCGTGGTATGTACGTTGGGCAATCACCTTGCCCATTTTGCTGATGGCTGGTGGGGTGGTATGGTGGGCTTACGATACCGGTCTGGCGCTAGCCGGCTTTCATCGCGGGCAGGCAGAGCGTGAATTGACCAGGCTGCGTGAGCAGGTTGCCGCCCTGAAAGACGAAAATGCCAAGCTGGTCAGCCAGTCAGTGTTCTTTGAGCGGCAGGCGCAGATAGAGCATGCTGCCAATCTTGAAACGGCGAAGCAACTGAAAGGGTTGAACGAGGAAAATGTCCGTATTCAGGAAGACCTGGCGTTTTTTCAGAATTTGTCTTTGCCCGGGAAGCGCGGTGGAGAGTTGTCCATACAGCGCTTCAAGATTGAGCGCGATACCTTGCCCGGAGAATACCGCTATCGCCTGTTGCTGGTGCGAAGCGGGCAACAGCGCGCGAAAGAATTTCAGGGTAATCTGCAATTACTGGTTAATGCGCAGCAAAACGGCCAGAAAATGGTGGTGGTATTTCCACAGGAAAGCATGGCGGCGGAAGATGCGGCATACAAGCTTAATTTCAAGTATTATCAACGTGTCGAGCACAGTTTCCAGCTGCCGCCGGACATGTCAGTCGAGAGTGTCCAAGTGCGGGTTTTTGAAAACGGTACGAGCGAGCCTATAATCAAGCAGAACGTCAGCCTGTCTTAAGAGGGAGCAAGCATGTTTAGCAAGAAACACAGCAAACCGCAAAACCGCATTGATTCATTGATTGGCGCGGGAACCAGGATAGATGGCAATCTCAGCTTCAGCGGCGGATTGCGCGTGGATGGCGAGGTCAATGGCAGCGTCGTTGCTGCACCGGGCAAACCCAGCACACTGGTGTTGAGCGAACATGGGCGTGTCAATGGCGAAATCAATGTGACACATCTGGTGGTCAACGGTATGGTGGAAGGCCCGGTGCGTGCGGCGGAATATCTGGAACTGCAAAGCAAGGCCAAGGTCATAGGGGATGTTCATTACAAAACACTGGAAATCCAACTGGGCGCCATAGTCGAAGGCAGGCTTATCCACTGTGCGGATGCGGTGTCGGACAAAGTAGTGGCGTTCAAGCTGAGCGGCGCCGAATAATTATCTTAAGGAGCAAAACATGAATACCGTGACTGAGATGCAAGACCCGTTGATCTTCACCGACAACGCGGCCAACAAGGTGAAGCAATTGATCGATGAAGAAGGCAACGCCGAGCTCAAGCTGCGTGTATTCGTCAGCGGTGGCGGTTGTTCCGGCTTCCAGTATGGCTTCACATTTGATGAGGTGGCCAACGAAGATGACACCGTGATGAGCAAGAACGGTGTGCAACTGCTGATCGACCCGATGAGCTTCCAGTATCTGGCAGGTGCGGAAATTGACTATCAGGAAAGCCTGGAAGGCTCGCAGTTCGTCATCCGTAACCCTAATGCCACGACAACTTGCGGGTGCGGCTCGTCGTTCTCGGCTTAACTTGTTTGTGGTTGGAAAGCTACGGGGCGCGCTGCGCCCCGTTTGCATTCTATGCGTGATAGATCGCGCCCAATATACAGGGGTGCTTTGCACCGGTGACCAGCGGCAGGTTGGCGGGTTTGCCGTGCAGGGCTTGCTGTGCCAGCCAGGCGAAGGCAATGGCTTCCAGATAGTCGCCATCTACACCAAGAGTGTTAGTTGTTTGCACACTGCTGCCGGGTAGCAAGGCAGCGAGGCGGGTGCGCAGAGTCTGGTTATGCGCGCCGCCGCCGCACAGATAAATTTCTTTTGCGCCGGCACAGTATTGTTGAATTGATTGCGCGATGGTTCGGCAAGTCAGCTCCAGCAGGGTGGCCTGCACATCTTCCGCTCGTTCGCCGCCTTGCAGTTTGTTCCGTAACCACGCCATGTTGAACAGATCGCGCCCACTGCTCCTGGGTGGCGACAGGGAGAAAAACGGTTCGTTGAGCATTTGCTCCAGCAGAGCGGGTAATGCCTTGCCAGATGCCGCCCATGTGCCGTTGTCATCATAGGGTTTGGCCAGATGTTGCACACACCAGGCATCCATCAGCAGGTTGCCGGGGCCGCAGTCAAAGCCGGTGGCGGGACATCCTGGCGTCAGGTTGGTCAGGTTGCTGATGCCGCCGATGTTGACGATGACGCGATGAATGTCGGGGTGGCGCAGCGCTTGATCGTGGAACCCAGGAACCAGTGGCGCGCCCTGCCCGCCTGCCGCAATGTCACGGCTGCGGAAGTCGCTGACCACGGTAATGCCGGCCAACTCGGTGAGCAGCGCGGCGTTGCCAAGTTGTAGTGTATAGCCTTGATTGGGACAGTGCCGGATGGTCTGGCCGTGACAGCCGATGGCGCGCACTTGATCGTGGGCGATGTTGGCCGTTTGCAGCAGGGCTACCGTTGCTGCCGCATACCGCCGTGCCAGTTCATTGCCGGTTAATTGCGCCTGATGCAGTTCGTTGTGACCGGGCTGGTGCAACGCCAGCAGGGCGTTCTTCAGTACCTCGTCAAATGGCAGGTAGTGCTTGGCGAGCAGTTGTGTTTGGGAAGCGCCTAAATCAACGAGGACGGCATCCACGCCATCCAGGCTGGTGCCGGACATGATGCCTACATATAGCTCGGAGCTATTCACACCTGCATTTAGTCAATTCTGGCCAGTCTGGTACTGCTCAACAAGCTTAGGCGCTCGGTCAGGCTGTTGGTGGCTTCCTGAAAGGCAATTTTTTGCTGTGCGCCGATCGGAGCGGCATCCGGCAAGGCAACACGCAAGGGATCACGTTGCTGTCCGTTGATCTTGAACTCATAGTGCAGGTGCGGGCCGCTGGCCAGGCCGGTCATGCCGACATAGCCGATGATATCGCCCTGCCCGACGTGCTGGCCGCGATGCAGGCCGCTGGCGAAGCGGGACAGATGGCCGTACACGGTGGTATAGCGGCCTTGATGATCCACCCTGACCACGTTGCCATAGCCGCCCTGCCTGCCGACGAAAGATACCGTGCCATCGGCGGTCACCTTGGCCTTGGTGCCTATCGGCGCGGCATAGTCCACGCCTTTATGCGCGCGCCATGTACCCAGCACGGGGTGGAGGCGTGACAGGCTGAAGCCGGAACTGACGCGCGAAAATTCAAGGGGTGAACGCAGGAAGGCTTTGCGCACGCTCTTGCCGTCCGGGGTGTAATAGTCGCCATGGCCGCTGTCGTTCTGGAAATACACCACACGGTAGGATTTGCCCTGATTGATGAACTCGGCGGTCTGGATGCGCCCGGTGCGTACCGGTTCGCCGTTGCTGTAACTCATTTCGTAAACCACGGTGAATTTGTCGCCCTTGCGCAGATCGCGGTGGAAATCAATATCGCCGCCAAAAATTTCAGCCAATTGGTTGGCGGCCGGTTCCGGCAGGCCGGCTGCATCGGTAGCGGCAAACAGGGTGCTCTTGATCTCGCCGGTGCGCATGAATATGCGCTGTTCAAGCTGGGGGGGTAACACGCTGGCCTTGAAACCGCCGGCGCTTTTTTCGATGACGATCTGGCTGCCGCTGTTGCTCAGGTAGCGCAGTGCCAGCAGGCCGCCATCCATGCTGGTCTCGGCTTGCACGGCCTTGCCCACGGCGAGTTGGCGGAAGGATTCGGCAGCCTGGTTGCTGCGCAGATATTCGCTGGCTGCGACATCTTCCACGTTCATGCGGCGCAGCAGTTCGGCCACGGTATCGCCGCGTTGCACACGCTCATTGCGCCAGAAAGTGGCGGCACTGCCGGCAACCGGCGTAATGGGTGGCAGGGTGATTTCTTCCACCACGGTTTTCAGTTGGGTAGCGGTAATTTCGTTCTGCGGCATGATGCCGAATGCAGTGACCACGCCAAGCAAGGGCAGGCTGGACATGGCAACGAACCAGCGCAGTTTCAATTTGCGTTCTTGTGTCAGGGTGTTTTGGGTTAACATTTGTGCCTCTGGCTACTGCTTTCTTTATAAGTTATGAGCGCTTGCTGCTTCAGATTGGCCGCCACTGTACCAGAAAGTAGGCACCGCTCAAAATCCGCCCAGACAGTTGCAGGCCGCCGGAATGAAAGGCGAAATGTTTCAGATGAACGGCGAAAAAGCGGGAATGAGCGGTGAATCGCAAGGGTTTGAATCAACGATAACAATACTTACAACATGACACAACAGAAAATACTGGACTTGATCAAGCGCGGCTGTGATGAGTTGCTGCTGGAAACCGAGCTGAAACAGAAACTGGCGCTGGGCCGCCCGCTGCGCATCAAGGCGGGGTTCGATCCCACCGCGCCGGACCTGCACCTAGGGCATACCGTGCTGCTCAACAAGATGCGCCAGTTACAGGATCTGGGGCACCATGCCCTGTTTCTGATCGGCGATTTTACCGGCATGATAGGCGATCCGAGCGGCAAGAATACAACCCGCCCGCCGCTGTCGCGCGCGCAGGTGATGGAGAACGCGCAGAGTTACCGCGAGCAGGTGTTCAAGGTGCTGGATCCGGACAAGACCGAGATCGTGTTCAATTCCACCTGGATGGACAAATTCAGCGCCGTCGATTTAATCAAGCTGGCGGCCACCCACACCGTGGCACGCATGCTGGAGCGCGACGATTTCGGCAAGCGCTACAAGGGCAACCAGTCTATCGCCATCCATGAATTCATTTATCCGCTGGTGCAGGGCTATGACTCGGTGGCACTCAAGGCGGACATGGAACTGGGTGGCACCGACCAGAAATTCAACCTGCTGATGGGGCGCGAGCTGCAAAAGCATTACGGCCAGCCTGCGCAGTGCGTGCTCACCATGCCGCTGCTGGTGGGGCTGGATGGCGTGAACAAGATGTCCAAGTCGCTCGGCAACTATGTCGGCATCACCGAACCGCCACAGGAAATATTCGGCAAGCTGATGTCGGTTTCGGACGAACTGATGTGGCGCTATCTGGAACTGCTGTCATTCGAAACGATGAGCACCATAACCAAGTGGCGCACCGAGGTGAAACAGGGCCGCAATCCGCGCGACATCAAGGTACTGCTGGCACAGGAAATGGTTGCCCGTTTCCATAGCCGGGCCGCTGCTGAGCAGGCGCTGGCTGAATTCGAGGCGCGCTTCAGGCAAGGCATATTGCCGGACGACATGCCGGAAGTCACCGTCGCCAGCACAAACGGGCACATCGGCATCGCCCAATTGCTCAAGCAGGCCGGGCTGGTGGACAGCACCTCGGACGCCCTGCGCATGATTGCCCAGAATGCGGTGAAACTGGATGGCGAGCACATCGGCGACAAGGCGCTGCAAATCAAGGCGGGTGTGGTAGTAGTCGCACAGGTAGGCAAGCGCAAGTTCGGGCGCGTGACAGTGAAGTAGCTGCCGCTGTTTTATTCAGCCATTTCCCGGATTCTCGCTGTTAGCAAACTCAGGTAGCGAGGTATGAAATGATGCCCGTTCTGTTTCTCTCGCATGGCGCACCCACACTGCCGCTCGAACCAGGCGAAACCGGCAGGGCATGGCAGCGACTCGGTGCACAACTGCCCAAGCCTTCCGCCATTCTGGTGATCTCGGCGCATTGGGGAACATCCATCCCGACGGTCAGCCGCGCTGTCCAGCCGGAAACCATCCACGACTTCAGCGGCTTTCCCGAAGCTCTCTACCAGCTGCGTTATCCCGCGCCAGGCGCGCCGCAAATGGCGCAAGCCGCGGTTCTCGCGCTGCAACAGGCGGGAATTCCGGTGCAACTGGACGATATGCACGGCCTCGATCATGGCGCGTGGGTGCCGCTGAGTTTCCTGTTTCCGCGGGCGGATATTCCCGTCGCACAACTCTCGCTGCAGCCCGATAAAAATCCGGCATGGCATGTCGCGTTGGGCCGCGCCCTGCGCCCATTGCGCGAACAAGGCGTGCTGATCATCGGCAGCGGCGCCATTACCCACAACCTGCGCGCTGTATTCAAACACCCGCAAAATGAACCTGCACCGCAATGGGTGGCCGAATTTTGCGACTGGATTGCGGCGAAGATTGCCGCAGGCGATCTGCAGGCGCTCATCGAATACCGCAGCCGTGCGCCGCATGCCATGCAGAACCATCCCACCGATGAGCACCTGCTGCCGCTGTTCGTGGCTCTCGGTGCGGCAAACAAAATTGATAGCGCGCAGCACCTGAACCGGGTGATGACGTACGGCCTGCTGGCGATGGATGCGTGGCTGTTTGACGCAACCTAGCAGGGCAGGTACCCGCAATTCGTTAACGCAGCGGAAATCTCGCCAGCACCCGATAGTTCGCGCCTTCCTCGTCAGGCGCAGATTGCACCAGTGCGAAATCCCGTATCTTCCACACCACCCTTTGCATCTCGGGCAACGGCGCGTCACTCCACTGCGCGTGACGTAACAAGGTTACGTGCGGTTTAAAGGGGCGCTTGTCAAAATGAAAATGGTGTTTTTTCAGGCGCTGTTCCAATACTTGCACCAGCTGCGCCAGTTGCGGCGGCACTATGTGGGGTGCGGCAAACACGATGTGGTTGTGCCCCCAGTAGTGCGCCACATCGAAGGCCAGATCACAGGGCTTTCCTTCCGCCTCCTGCGCCGCCAGCTGCAGGGCTTCCAGCCGGTGCTGCACCACATCGCCGAGGAACAGCAGCGTGGCGTGCAGGGTGCCGGCGCGCATGCTGCGCCCGCCACACAGCTTGTGCAATGCCGGCTGCCATGCGGCAAGGGCGGCACGCTCCGCGTCATCCGGCCACAGCGCAAAGAACACGCGGGCCGGTGTCTCTCTGGCTTGTTTGCCCATTTCGGCTTGGTTGTTCATCCAGCATAGCTTAACATTTTGCCCTTACTTCATTTGGGGTCGAGCGGGTGCGCGTGATGCGGTAAAATGTGTTTTTTGCAGCGTAATCCAAAATCCCGATGACTGCACGTTTGCGCGAAATCCCTTACAACTACACCTCGTTCTCCGACCGCGAGATCACCATCCGCATTCTGGGCCACGAGGCGTGGGACATCGTCAACAGCCTGCGCGGGGAGCGCCGCACCGGTCGCTCCGCACGCATGCTGTATGAAGTGCTGGGCGACATCTGGGTGATATTGCGCAACCCGTATCTGCAGGATGACCTGCTGGGCAACCGCAAGCGGCGCGGGGCGCTCGTCGGGGCGTTGCGTCATCGCCTGCATGCCATCGAGCAACGCCGCCAGGATACCGAAGGCGCGGTGAATACTCTCATACCCGATAGGGTGAATACCGGCGATGACGCTAAGCGCAGCGGCCAGAACCTCAACGAGGGGGTAAAGCGCCTGCTGGAACTGGCGCATCGCGCGGTCAACGAGTTCTCTGCCGATTTCGAGCATACCCTGCGGCTGCGCCGCCGCGTGCTGCGCGTATTGAGCCGCATCACGCGCCGCGACAACATTCAGTTCGACGGGCTGGCGCGCGTCTCGCATGTAACCGACGCCACCGACTGGCGCGTGGAATACCCGTTTGTCGTGCTTACCCCGGACACCGAAGAGGAGGTCGCGCCGCTGGTGCGCGCCTGCATCGAGCTCAAGCTGACCATCATCCCGCGCGGCGGCGGCACCGGCTACACCGGCGGCGCGGTGCCGCTGGACAAAATCTCCGCGGTGATCAATACCGAAAAACTGGACACACTCTCCGGCATAGAGCGCCTTGCCCTGCCCGGCCTGAGCGAACCTTATGCCACCATCCACTGCGGTGCAGGCGTGGTGACGCGCCGCGTAATGGAAGCGGCGGAAACCAACGGGCTGGTGTTTGCGGTGGACCCGACTTCGGCAGATGCCTCGTGCATCGGCGGCAACGTGTCGATGAATGCGGGCGGCAAGAAAGCCGTGCTGTGGGGCACCGCGCTGGACAACCTCGCGTCATGGCGCATGGTCACGCCGGATGGTTTGTGGATGACGGTGGAGCGGCTGGATCACAGCCTCGGCAAGATACATGATGTGGAGGTGGCGCGCTTCCGCATCAGCCGCTTTGAACTGGACGGCAGGACACCGCACGGTGAACCGGAAATACTGGAGATCCCCGGCGGCAAATTCCGCAAGACCGGGCTGGGCAAGGACGTGACGGACAAATTCCTGTCCGGCCTGCCGGGCATCCAGAAGGAAGGCTGCGACGGCATCATCACCTCGGCGCGCTTCATCCTGCACCGCGCGCACCAGCATACGCGCACGGTGTGCCTGGAGTTTTTCGGCCAAGTGCGCGAGGCAGTGCCCGCCATCATCGAAATCACTTCTTACTTCAACAGCCGCCAGCCTGCGCTGCTGGCCGGGCTGGAGCACCTGGACGAGCGTTATCTCAAGGCGGTGGGCTATGCCACCAAAGCCAGGCGCGGCACGCGGCCCAAGATGGTGCTGCTCGCCGACGTGGTGGGCGACGACGAAAACGCCGTAGCGCAAGCCGCCTCGGAAATCGTGCGGCTGGCCAACCTGCGCCACGGCGAAGGCTTCATCGCGGTTTCCGCCGAGGCGCGCAAGAAATTCTGGCTGGACCGCGCGCGCACCGCCGCCATTGCCAAACACACCAATGCGTTCAAGATAAACGAGGACGTGGTGATTCCGCTGCCGCGCATGGGCGATTACTGCGACGGCATAGAGCGCATCAACATCGAGCTGTCACTGCATAACAAACTCAAACTGCTGGACGCGCTGGACGAATTCTTCAGCGGCGAATTGCCGTTGCACTACCAGGACGACGCGCAATTGGGCAGCGCCGAACTGCTCGGCAACCGCGCGCAACAGGCACAGGAGCTGCTGAGCGGGGTGCGCGCCCGCTGGCAATGGC
>JAGWMH010000039.1 GCA_028871775.1 Betaproteobacteria bacterium | reverse complement strand
GCCGAATCCATCCGCGACGTGATCGCCTTCCCCAAGACCCAGCGCGCACAATGTCTGCTGACCCAGGCACCCAGCGCCGTGGACGAGAAACAATTGCGGGAACTGCACATCCACCTGCGCAAGCAAGTGCAGACGACGGTGGAAGTCAGCAAGGAATAGCCGTGCTGCGCAGCATCAAAGCATTGGTGCTGTTTGGGTTGCTGTTGTGCCTGCCTTTGGGAGTGCAGGCAGGCCGTCATCATTCTCGCAATGACGCAGTGCCGGCCTCAGTCAGCGTGGCCGAGTTGCCTTCCGAGGCGCGCGACACCTTGCACCTCATCAAACAGGGCGGGCCGTTTCCCTTTCCGCGCGACGGTGTGGTGTTCGGCAACTACGAGCAGCGCCTGCCGCAACAGCCACGCGGTTATTACCACGAATACACGGTGAAGACGCCGGGGGTGCGCAACCGCGGCGCGCGGCGCATCGTGTGCGGCGAGCCTGCCGAGTGTTACTACAGCAACGACCATTACAAAACTTTTCGGCGTATTCGGGAGTAAGGTATGGATGATCTTGCACTGCGCTTACAGAATATCAAGGAGGCCGGCGCCTACCGTCTGAATTGCAACATGGACGAGCTGCGGGCGGCTGCTGCACAGACAGGCTTTGCCTTGTTCGAGGCCGACCTGGCCGCAGTGCAGAGCAAAGGGGAGTTTCTCGCTGCCATCGCGCAGGCCATCCATGCGCCGGAATGGTTCGGCCACAACTGGGATGCGCTGGCGGATGCCCTGGGCGACCTTTCTTGGCAGCCCGCCCCCGGCTACGTGCTGTTGCTGCACAAAGGCGGTGAAACGCTGGGTTTGAGCGCCGCCGACCACACAATTGCCACGGAAATTTTTGCCGCTACGGCGAATTTCTGGAAGTCGCAGGGTAAGCCGCTCTGGGTATTCTTCTGCTAGCTACCATTCATGCCATACAAATTGCCTGTTTCGGTGCTGGTGGTCATTTACACCTCTGCCATGGAGGTGCTGCTGCTGGAACGCGCCGACTTTCCCGGTTACTGGCAGTCGGTTACCGGCAGCCAGGACAAAAATGAAAATTTGCGCGAAACGGCCATCCGTGAAGTAAGCGAGGAGACCGGTTTGGACGCCACGCGCCATGTGCTGACGGATTGGCAGGTACAGAATGTATATGACATCTACCCCAAGTGGAAGTATCGCTACCCGCCCGGCACCACGCATAACACCGAGCACGTGTTCGGGCTGGAATTGTCCGGCGTGTTGCCTGTCCAATTGTCGCCGCGCGAGCATTTGAGTCATATCTGGCTGCCATGGCGGGAGGCGGCGGAGAAGGTTTTTTCGCCGAGCAACCGCGCGGCGATACTGCAATTGCCAGAAAGAGTGAGCCATGCCTGAAAAAGTAATTTCCATACCTTACGACCATCCGCACGCCAGCGCCAGTTGCAGCACTGAGCAGGCATGGGCGAAGAAACCGCGCGAGCCCAACCCGGAAGAAAAGGCGGAGTTGATCGCACGTATCAAGCGCCTGCTGAAGGAGCAGGACGCGGTGCTGGTGGCGCATTATTACGTGCATCCCGATTTGCAGGACCTGGCCGAGGCGACCGGCGGCATCGTGTCGGATTCACTCGATATGGCGAATTTCGGCCACCAGCATCCGGCGCATACGCTGGTAGTGGCGGGGGTGCGCTTCATGGGCGAGACGGCGAAGATACTCAACCCGGAAAAGCGCGTGCTGATGCCGGATCTGGAGGCGGAATGTTCGCTCGATCTGGGCTGCCCGGCGGACGAATTCACCGCATTCTGCGATGCGCATCCCGACCGCACCGTGGTGGTGTACGCCAACACCAGCGCGGCGGTAAAGGCGCGTGCCGAATGGGTGGTGACCAGTTCCATCGCGCTGCCGATTGTCAAGCATCTCAAGGAACTGGGGCAGAAAATCCTGTGGGCGCCGGACCGTCATCTGGGCGCTTATGTGCAGGAGCAGACCGGCGCGGACATGCTGCTGTGGCAGGGCTCGTGTGTGGTGCATGACGAATTCAAGATGCAGGAGTTGATCGAGCTCAAGGCGCAGCACCCGCAGGCCAAGGTGCTGGTGCATCCCGAATCGCCGCGCGCGGTGGTAAAGCTGGCGGATGTGGTCGGCTCCACCACCCAGTTGATCGGGGCGACACAGACCCTGGATGCGAAGGAATTCATCGTCGCCACCGACAGCGGCATCCTGCACAAGATGCGCATGCTGTCGCCGGATAAAGTATTCATGGAAGCGCCGACTGCCGGTTACGGTGCGACCTGCACCAGTTGCAGCCGCTGCCCGTGGATGGCGATGAACGGTTTGCTTAACCTTGCTGAAGTGTTGGAGACTGCGGGTACCGGCAAGAATGAAATCCATGTTGATCCGGCAATCGGGCGCAGGGCCAAGGTATCCATCGAGCGTATGCTGGATTTTGCACGGCAGATCAACCTGCCGACTAGGGGAATAGGGAACGCGTAGCGGATTTGCTTGTGGCCATTCATGTTTCGACAAGCTCAACACGAACGGCCTTGGCTGCCGGGCTGCCTCCGGCGAAGTTGGGGTAGAAGTTAACGAGGTAGCTACTGCTGCCTCATCCCCATCCATTAGGTAGAATACTCCCCCATGACTACCCTCAAAATCGCCACCTACAATATTCACAAGGGGTTTTCCCATTTCAACCGGCGCATGGTGCTGCACGATTTGCGCGACCGCCTGCGTGAGCTCAATGCCGACATCTTGTTTCTGCAGGAGGTGCAGGGCGAGAGCAATGGCAATGTGCAGCGTCACCTGAACTATCCCACGCTGCCGCAACATGAATTTCTGGCCGACCAGATATGGCCGCATCATGCGTATGGGAAAAACGCAGTGTATGACGATGGCCACCACGGCAACGCCATCCTGAGCCGTTACCCGATTGTGCGCTGGGATAATCAGGATATTTCCGCGCACCGTTTTGAGAGCCGCGGGTTGTTGCATTGCGAAATTGAACTGCCGGAAACCGGCCAACTGCTGCATTGCATTTGCGTGCATTTCGGCTTGTTCAAGCGCGGGCGGGGGGTGCAATTTAACGCATTGGTTGAGCGCATCAATCAGGTGGTTCCGGCGGATGCCCCTTTGATTATCGCGGGCGATTTCAACGATTGGCTCAACCATGCCAGCCGCCTGCTGGCGCAGGAGTTGCAATTGCACGAGGTGTTTGACGCAAGCCACGGCAAGCTGGCGCGCAGCTACCCGGCTGGCATGCCGCTGCTGTGTATGGATCGCATTTATGTGCGCGGCCTGGAAATCCGGCACTGCGACGTGCATGCGTGGAGAAAGATTTCCGACCATGTGGCGCTGTCCACAAACCTTAAGCTGCCATGAGCAGCCAGCATCGGGTTGACGGCCACACCCTTATCCTGTTGTGCAACGGGGGGGAGTATTTCCCGCGCCTGGTCTCCGCAATGGACGGCGCAACCCACTCGATTTATCTGGAAACGTACATTTTCGCCGCCGATGACACCGGCCGCCTGGTTTCGGAAGCATTGCAGCGCGCGGCCAGGCGCGGGGTGAGGGCGCACCTGTTGCTGGACGGCTTCGGTTGTGCCGACTTGCCGCTTTCATGGGTGGATGAGCTGCGTGCGGCCGGCGTGGAAGTGTTGTGGTTTCGTCCGGAGATAGCGCGCTTCAGGTTGCGCCGCCATCGCTTGCGCCGCCTGCATCGCAAGCTGGCGGTGGTGGATGGGCTTATCGCTTTTGTCGGTGGCATCAACATCCTGGACGATGTGCCCGGTGGCGGGCTTGAGGCGCCACGGCTGGATTATGCAGTGGAAGTGCAGGGCGATACGGTGGGGCGTATTCATGCGGCCATGCGGCGCTTGTGGCTGCTGGTGTCGTGGACGAATTTCCGCCGCCAGCGCGAACATGCAAGATTTCAATTTGCCCCTGCGGCGTCACAAAAAGTAACCTTTCTGCTGTGCGACAACTTGCGCCATCGGCGCGACATCGAGCTGGCCTACCTTGAAGCCATCGGCGGCGCACAGCGCGAAATCATCATCGCCAACGCCTACTTCCTGCCCGGGTTGCGCTTGCGCCGTGCCTTGCTGAATGCGTCGCGTCGCGGAGTGCATGTGAGGTTGTTGTTGCAGGGGCGGGTGGAGTACCGCCTGCAGCACTATGCCATGCTCGCGCTTTATGACGAATTGCTGGGCGCCGGTGTGGAGATTCATGAATACCATGCCAGTTTCCTGCATGCCAAGGTGGCGGTGGTGGATGGTTATTGGGCAACAGTAGGTTCGTCCAATATTGATCCATTCAGCCTGTGGCTGGCGCGGGAAGCGAATCTGGTGGTGCGTGATGCGGGGTTTGCGGAATCCTTGCACGCCAGTTTGCTGCATGAGATGGCGCAAGGTGCGCACCCGGTTGCCGCTGCCGCCTGGCGCAAACAGGGTGTGTGGAGGCACCTGCTGGCGCGTGTAAGTTATGCCGCAGTGCTCTTCCTGGCGGTTGTGTTCGGTTATGCGCGCGGGCGCAATGACAATGTTTAAAGTGAAACTCGCGAAGAGAATCCTTGCCCCCCTCGTCCGCCTGCGTGTGTTGTTGGGGCTTCAGCACTTTACAACCACGGCGTACCCTTTGCGGGTGCTGCGGGAGAGGGGAACGGGCATGGCATATCGTCGTTTCATTATTCAGGGTGGTGATTCGCCATGACCGTTAGGGAGCCCGCACCGCGCGGCGACTGGAACACCATCCGCACCCTGCTGCCCTACCTGCTGGAATTCAAAGTACGCGTCGCACTGGCGCTGACACTGCTGGTGCTGGCCAAGTTGGCCAATGTGGCGGTGCCGCTGGTGCTCAAGGAAATCGTGGATGCGATGAACCGGCCCAGGGCGATGCTGCTGGTGCCGGTGTTCCTCGTCGTCGGCTATGGCCTGTTGCGCCTGCTCAGCACCCTGTTCGGCGAATTGCGCGATGCGGTGTTCGCCAAGGTCACGCAGCGCGCCATCCGGCGCGTTGCGCTCAAGGTGTTCGTCCACCTGCATGACCTGAGCCTGCGCTTTCATCTGGAGCGGCAGACCGGCGGCGTGTCGCGCGACATCGAGCGCGGCGCCAGAGGCATCAGCTTCCTGCTCAACTTCATGCTGTTCAACATCCTGCCCACGCTGCTGGAAATCGGCCTGGTAGCCGCCATCCTGTTTTCCAAATACAGCCCGTGGTTCGCCGTCATCACCTTCGCCACGCTGGCGGTATACATCGTGTTCACCCTGTTCATCACCGAGTGGCGCATGGTGTTCCGCCGCACCATGAACGACATGGACTCCAAGGCAAACACGCGCGCCATAGACAGCCTGCTCAATTACGAGACGGTGAAGTATTTCGGCAACGAGCGCTATGAAGCGCAGCGCTACGACGAGCATATGGCCAAGTGGGAAACTGCCGCGGTGCGCAACCAGACCTCGCTGGCGGGGCTTAATTCGGGGCAGAGCACGATTATCGGCATTGGCATCACTGCGCTGATGCTGCTGGCGGCGGACGGTGTGGTCAAGGGCACGATGACGCTGGGCGACCTGGTGCTGGTCAACGTGTTCATGTTGCAGCTTTACATGCCGCTGCATTTCCTCGGCTTCGTCTACCGCGAGATCAAGCACGCGCTGGCGGACATGGAAAAGATGTTCCGCCTGCTCGATGAACACCGTGAAATCGAGGATGCGCCGGATGCGGTTCCGTTAATACTTGATAAAGCAGCGGTGCGTTTCGATGAGGTGGATTTTGCCTACGACCCCGAGCGGCAGATTTTGTTTGATGTCAGTTTTGACATCCCGTCCGGCCATACCGTCGCCGTGGTGGGGGCGAGCGGGGCGGGCAAGTCCACCTTGTCGCGTTTGCTGTTCCGCTTCTACGATGTAACAGCGGGCCGCATCCTGATTGACGGACAGGACATCCGCGAGGTGACGCAGGCCAGCCTGCGCGCGGCCATCGGCATCGTGCCGCAGGACACCGTGCTGTTCAACGACAACATCTATTACAACATCGCCTATGGCCGTCCCGATGCCACGCGCGAGGAGGTGTTGCAGGCGGCGCAATCGGCACACATCCATAGCTTCATCGAATCGCTGCCGCATGGCTATGACACCATGGTGGGGGAGCGCGGGTTGAAGCTGTCCGGCGGCGAGAAACAGCGCGTGGCGATTGCGCGCGCCATCCTCAAGAATCCCGCCATCCTGATTTTCGACGAGGCAACCTCGGCGCTGGATTCCAAGTCCGAAAAGGCGATACAGGATGAATTGCGCAGCGTTGCGCGCGATCGCACCACGCTGGTCATCGCGCACCGCCTGTCCACCATCGTGGATGCGCAGCAGATTCTGGTGATGGATAAAGGGCGCATCGTCGAACGCGGTGCGCATCGTGAATTGCTGGCGCGGCAAGGGGTGTATGCACAGATGTGGGCGCTGCAACAACAAGAAGAACGCTGAGGCACTTGATTTTCCTCGATTTTTTGGTATCCTTGCGAGTGTGGTTTTCTTTCGGGGGGAAAATGCGCAACAAACTTATGCTGTTGGTGTTACTAGGCTATGCGCTGGCGGCGCAGGCGGCGCTTGGCGACGAGCCGGCGCAAACTCAGGATAACGAGCTGACCAGCGCAGTGCTGAAGCTCACGTCGTCGCCCAGGCTGCGCTCGTCCATTGCCCTGATTTATGACGAACAGGGGCAGAATCCCCTGTACACCAAGAATCCGGATACGGTAGCGCCTATCGCCTCCATCACCAAGCTGATGACCGCGATGGTGGTGCTGGATGCGCAGTTGCCGCTGGAACAAGAAATCAGCATCAGCGCACAAGACATGGACACGCTAAAGGGTACCCGTTCGCGCATACGCCTCGGCATGAAGCTGACGCGCGGCGAATTGCTCAGGCTGGCCTTGATGTCCTCCGAGAATCGCGCGGCTGCCGCATTGGCGCGCACCTATCCGGGCGGAACCAATGCCGCCTTGGTGGCGATGAATGACAAGGCGAGCGAGCTGGGCATGAAGGACTCGCGCTTTCTTGACCCCACCGGCCTGAACAGAGGCAATGTTTCCACCGCGCAGGACCTGGTGAAAATGGTTCAGGCGGCACGGAGCTATGAGCTCATCCACGAATTTACCACCACCTCTTCCCATGTTTTCAACTTGAAGGGGCACCGGCCGATGCGCTACAGCAACACCAATCCGCTGGTGCGGAGCGCATCCTGGGATATCGGCGTCAGCAAGACCGGCTACATCAGCGAGGCGGGGCGTTGCCTGGTGATGCAAGCCAAAATCAACCAGCGTCCGGTAGTTATTGTGCTGCTCGATTCATGGGGGGCGCGTACCCGTGTCGGCGATGCCAACCGCATCAAGAAGTGGATGGAAAGCGCCTACGCGCGCTTGCGCGGCACCCGCCGCAGTTAACCTTGCCGGATTTGATCTCGAGAGGGGGCCTGCGCCCCCTCGTTATTTTGCAGGCTGGATTTAATCTGAGGTTCCCAAGTGCAACTGCGGACGGCGCGAACCACTGTCATACAGCTGTCACAATTCTTTAATATCATCCATCTGTGATTAACGCGGAACGCTGAAGAAAACCATGGATGCAACCATCCTGCTGGTGGAAGACGAGCCGGCGATACTGGAATTGCTGGCAATCAACATCACGCAATGCGGCTACCGCGTGGTCCAGGCGCATGACGCCGCCGCCGCCATGGGGCACATCAACCGTGCCTTGCCCGACCTGATTCTGCTCGACTGGATGCTGCCCGATGTCAGTGGCGTGGAGCTGGCGCGCCGCCTGCGCGCCGACCCGCGCACGCGCGATATTCCCGTCATCATGCTGACCGCGCGCGCCGATGAACGCGACAAGGTGCTGGGGCTGGAATCCGGCGCGGATGACTACATCACCAAACCGTTTTCGCCGCATGAACTGAAGGCGCGCATCCGCGCCGTGCTGCGCCGCCGTGCGCCGCAGGCGAGCGACGAGACGGTGTCCGCCGGCGGGCTGGAATTGTCGCCGGCCATGCACCGCCTCAGCGCCAATGGAGCGGTGGTTGATCTGGGGCCTACCGAGTTTCGCCTCCTGCATTTTTTCATGACTCATGGCGAACGCGTCTACAGCCGCTCGCAATTGCTCAACCATGTGTGGGGCGACCACGTGTTCGTGGAGGAACGCACGGTGGACGTGCATATCCGCCGCCTGCGCCAGGCACTGGAACCCTCCGGCCATGATGGCCTGATTCAGACCGTGCGCGGCAGCGGTTACCGTTTCTCATGTGCTAGTTAGTAAAGCACACCATGGCGAATCAGCCATTTTTCGATCTCCACGCAGAAAAACACCACGCTCGAAAGCGCGAGGCATATACCTAGTTCACTTGCACTGAGTGGCTGGGTGTGGAAGATTTCATTGAGTGCCGGCACGTAGATGGTGGCGAGTTGCAGCAGGAAGGTGAGGGTCACTGCACCGAGCAGCGGCAGGTTGGACAGCAGGCCTTGACGGAACAGCGACTCGCGCTCGGAACGGATCGCCAGCACGTGGCTCATCTGCGACAGGGTGAGCACGGTGAACACCATGGTCTGCCAGTGGGCCGATCCGGAGTGTATGGCCCAGGCCTGGACGAACAGTGATACGGCACCGATAGTGAGTCCGACCCACAGCATGTGCTGCCACATGCCGTGCGCGAAGATGCTTTCTGCAGGCGGGCGCGGCGGGCGTGTCATGATGGTTGTTTCCGCCGGTTCGGCGGTGAGGGCCAAACCCGGCAGGCCGTCGGTCACCAGGTTGACCCACAGGATATGGATAGGCAGCAGCGGAATCGGCAGACCCATCAGGGGTGCCAGGAAAATAGTCCATATCTCACCCGAATTACCCGTCATGACGTACTTGATAAATTTGCGGATGTTATCGAAGATGCGCCGGCCTTCGCGCACCGCATGCACGATAGTGGCGAAGTTGTCATCGAGCAGCACCAGGCTGGCGGCTTCGCGCGCCACGTCGGTGCCGCCCTTGCCCATGGCGACGCCGATGTCGGCGCGCTTCAGCGCGGGGGCATCATTTACGCCATCGCCGGTCATGGCGACGAATTCCCCCCGTGCCTGCAACGCTTCAACGATACGGATTTTCTGTGCCGGATCGACGCGTGCGTACACCCGGATATGTGCAACCTGTTGCCTGAATTCTTCATCACTCAAGCGTGCCAGCTCCGCTCCGGTCATCACGCTGTCGTTGCCTATGCCGAGGCGCGCGGCGATGGCGCGGGCAGTGGCAGGGTGGTCGCCGGTGATCATAACCGGCATGATGCCGGCAGATTTGCACAGCCTGACCGCCTCTCTCGCTTCGTGGCGCGGCGGATCCATCAGGCCGACCAGGCCGATGAAAACCAGGCGGTCTTCTATAGCCCCGCTGTCTTGATCCTGCGGCAAACCCGGCCAATGGCGCTGTGCGATGGCCAGCACGCGCAGCCCTTCTGCCGCCATGCGTTCCGCCTGGGCGAGAATTTCGCCGCGCGGCATGGCCGCTTCGCCTTGTGTGGTGAGTTGCGCCGTGCACAACGGCAGCACACTTTCCGGCGCGCCCTTGGTGTATGCCACGGCTCCGGAGGGGTGGCGGTGCAGGGTGGTCATGCGTTTGCGCTCGGAATCGAAAGGCACTTCCAGCAGGCGTGGCGCGCCTGTTTCCAGGACGGCCTTGTCATAGCCCGCTTCCAGCGCCACCGAATACAAGGCGGTTTCTGTGGGGTCGCCGATGAGCTTGCCGTGATGGCTGCGGTGCGCGTCGTTGGACAGCGCCAATGCCGTGAACAGGCTGGCCCATGGTTCGTTCCCGGCCATGCCGCGCCATTCCCGTGATGCAGCGTTGCCAGCGTAAAGTTCTTCCACGCGCATCTTGTTCTGGGTGAGCGTGCCGGTCTTGTCGGTGCAGATGTAGGTGACCGAACCCAGCGTTTCGACTGCGGGCAGGCGCCGGATAAGGGCGTGCTGCTTGACCATCTTGTGCGCGCCCAGCGCCAGCGAGATGGTTACGACGGCGGGCAGCGCCTCGGGAATCGCGGCGACGGCGAGGCTGATCGCAGTGAGCAGCATCAGCACCACGGGTTCGCCGCGCAGCAAACTGACCGCGAAAATGATGGCGCAGATGACCAGCACCATGATGCTCAGGTGTCGCCCGAAGCTGGTCAGCCGTTTTTGCAGCGGTGTCTTCGTGTCCTCGCCGCTTTCGAGCAGGCTGGCGATTTTCCCCAATTCGGTTGCCATGCCGGTTGCGATCGCCACGCCGCGGCCGCGGCCGTAAGTTGCGATGGTGCCCTTGTAGGCCATGTTCTTGCGGTCGGCCAGGGGGAGGTCGGGGTTTTCCAGGGTGCCGGAATGTTTTTCAACCGTGGCGGACTCACCGGTGAGCAGGGCTTCATCAACCTTGAATTGCGCGGCTTCGATCAGGCGCAAATCGGCAGGCACCAGATTGCCTGCTTCCAGCAGCACGATGTCGCCGGGCACGATCTCTTTCGCCGGGATGGTCAGCTGTTCGCCACCGCGCAAGACCCGGGCATTCGCCGCAGTCATCTGTTTCAACGCTGCCATGGCGCGCTCGGCACGAAACTCCTGAACAAAGCCGATCAACGCGTTGAGCAATACAATGACGACAATCGCCAGTGTGTCCTTAACGTCGCCGATCACACCGGAGATCAGCGCCGCCGCGATCAATACCAGAATCATGAAGTCGGTGAACTGGTCGAGCAGCATGCGCCAGAGAGGGCGCGGCGGCTTTTCAATCAGTTCGTTTGCACCGAAATGCGCAGCGCGTCGTTCGCTTTCTTCCGGCGACAAGCCGCTATCCAGGCTGGACGCAAGCCTGTCGCTCACCTCCGGCAAGTGCAGGGCATGCCATGGGGGTGCAGCGTCGCTGGCGATCTGCGGGTTTTTATTCGGCATGAAGGCAGAGCTTGCGGAAATTCATACTAAATATCCGGGTTAACGAAGCGCAGTGCCGGCTGTCAGGTGCACGTGCCTTGCCTGCTTGCCGGCAAGTTTAATCCAGCAAGCGTTTGATTTCGACCTGCTGTTGTTGCGCGACACTGATTGTTGCGGCAGCGATTT
>JAGWMH010000038.1 GCA_028871775.1 Betaproteobacteria bacterium | reverse complement strand
TGCGAGGTGGTGGGTATTTCGCGCGACAGCATCAAGTCGCACGAAAACTTCAAGGCCCAGTTCGATCTGCCGTTCGCCCTGCTTTCCGATGCCGAAGAGACGGTGTGTGAACAATTCGGCGTGATCAAGCTGAAGAATATGTACGGCAAGCAGGTGCGCGGCCCTTCGACTGAGCTCAGGACAGGCATCGAGCGCAGCACCTTTGTGCTCGACAAGCGCGGCGTGTTGCGCCGTGAATGGCGCGGCGTCAAGGCCGATGGCCACGCCCATGAAGTGCTGGAATTTGTGCAGTCTCTCTAACCACTAGGAGCATTATGCAAGCCCGCAAGACATCTCCCGCCCCGGATACCGCCACCAAATTGTTCGTGCTGGATACCAATGTGCTGATGCACGACCCCACCAGCCTGTTCCGCTTCGAGGAACATGACATTTACCTGCCGATGTTCGTGCTGGAGGAACTGGACAACGGCAAGAAGGGCATGTCCGAAGTCGCGCGCAATGCGCGCCAGGCCAGCCGCTTTCTCGATACGATAGTCAGCGAGACCGCGCACGACATCGAGCACGGCATCCCGCTACAGGCACAAGGCAGCGGCGCCGCCACCGGCCGCCTGTTCCTGCAAACCCAGTTCATCAACCACGAGCTGCCGCCCACGCTGGAACATGGCAAGGCCGACAATGCCATCCTCGGTGTGGTGATTTTCCTGCAGAAGCAGTACCCCAAACGCGCGGTGATCCTGGTCAGCAAGGACATCAACATGCGCATCAAGGCACGCGCGCTGGGGCTGTCCGCGCAGGATTACTTCAACGACAAGGTGCTGGAAGACACCGACCTGCTCTACACCGGGGTGCTGGCACTGCCGCAGGATTTCTGGGAAAAGAACAGCAAGGACATGAAGTCCGGCCTGCAGGACGGCCATACTTTTTACAACATCAACGGGCCGCTGTGCCGCGAACTGCTGGTGAACCAGTTCGTGTACCAGGAAGACGGCGTCAATCCGTTCTACGCCGTGGTGACCGCACAGGACGGCAACACCGCCATGCTGCGCACGGTGACCGATTACACCCACCACAAGAATGCCATCTGGGGCATCACCGCGCGCAACCGCGAGCAGAATTTTGTGCTCAACCTGCTGATGAACCCGGAGATTGATTTCGTCACCCTGCTCGGCCAGGCGGGCACCGGCAAGACGCTGCTGACGCTGGCTGCCGGGCTGATGCAGACGCTGGAACACAAGCTGTATTCGGAAATCATCATCACCCGCGTCACCGTGCCGGTGGGCGAGGACATCGGTTTCCTGCCCGGCACCGAGGAAGAAAAAATGACACCGTGGATGGGCGCGCTGGATGATAACCTGGACGTGCTCAACAAGTCCGACGAGGAGGGCGGCGAATGGGGGCGCGCCGCGACGCGCGACCTGATCCGCAGCCGCATCAAGGTGAAGTCGCTCAATTTCATGCGCGGGCGCACCTTCATCAACAAGTACCTGATCATCGACGAGGCGCAGAACCTCACCCCCAAGCAGATGAAGACGCTGATCACGCGCGCCGGCCCCGGCACCAAGGTGGTGTGCCTGGGCAACATCGCGCAGATCGACACGCCCTACCTCACCGAAGGCAGCTCCGGCCTGACTTACGTGGTCGACCGCTTCAAGGGCTGGGAGCACAGCGGGCACGTCACCCTGCAACGCGGTGAACGCTCGCGCCTGGCCGATCATGCGGGCGAAGTGTTGTAATGGAATGCACCGAAAGAACATGGACCGCCCGGCAACAATTCACTTTCCGTGATCCCGGATTGTATTTTCTGAAGTAGCCCATTCCCCATGAAACTGCTATTCGACCTCTTTCCCGTCATCCTGTTTTTCGCCGCCTTTAAATTTTCCGGCATCTACGTCGCCACCGGTGCCGCGATTGCCGCCACCATCGCGCAGGTCGCATGGACCAAGTGGCGGCACGGCAAGGTCGACACCATGCTGTGGGTGAGCCTCGGCATCATCGTCGTGTTCGGCGGCGCAACGCTGCTGCTGCACGATGAGACCTTCATCAAGTGGAAGCCCACCATCCTGTACTGGGTGTTCGCCACTGCGCTGCTGAGTTCCAACCTGCTGTTCGGGAAGAACCTGATGCGCACCCTGATGCAGGAAAAACTCACGCTTCCGGTCAGGGTGTGGAACCGCGTCAACCTGAGCTGGAGCCTGTTCTTTGCCGTTCTCGGCGTGCTCAACCTGTATGTCGCGTTCAACTACTCCACCGATACCTGGGTCAATTTCAAGCTGTTCGGCACCACCGGATTGATGCTGGTATTCGTGGTGCTGCAGGCCATGGCACTTGCAAAGTATGTGGACGAAGACAAGGAAAACAACTGATGCTGTATTCCATCATCGGCCAGGACATACCGGACAGCCTGGAAAAACGTCTTGCGGCGCGGCCTGCGCATGTGGCGCGGCTGCAGGCCTTGCAGGAGGAAGGCCGGCTGATCCTGGCCGGCCCCTTCCCCTCCGTGGACGCCATCGACCCCGCCGCTGCGGGGTTTTCCGGCAGCCTGATCGTGGCGGAATTTGCCTCGCTGCCGGACGCAGAAACATGGGCGCAGGCCGACCCTTACGTGGCTGCTGGGGTGTACGCACAAGTCATGGTCAAACCATTCAGAAAAGTTTTCCCGGCATGAACCATATCTGATGCGCGCATGGCGGCTCCTGTTGCAGCCCGCACAATTCGCCGGCAAGCCTATCGTGGCAAGGCACCGTATGGTATATTTCGCACCAGGGGAGATGCTGAAACAGAAATACGAGATACATGCGCTGCACATCACAGTCTGCACGCCTGATTAAATACAACCGTCAACTTTTTCAATAAGGACTGAACATGCAAAGAACTTCAAAGCTAGCCGCTCTCGCCATCCTTGGTGCCATTGCTGCAAGCCCGGCGTATGCCGAAAGCAAACCCGCGGCAATGGTAAACGGCATCTCCATTCCCCAGGAACGCGTGGACTTGCGCATCAAGGTCGTCTCCGCACAAGGCCAGCCGGACACCCCGGAACTGCGCAAAGCCATCCGCGATGATCTGATCAACATCGAAGTAATGTCACAGGAAGCAGTCAATAAAAATCTGGACAAACAACCCGAAACCGCTCAGATGCTGGAACTGGCCAGGCAGCAGGTGCTGGTTAGCGCATTGGTGCAGGACTATGTGAAGACCCACCCGATCGCTGAAAAGGATCTCACAGAGGGGTATGAAAACCTGAAAAAGAACCTCGGGAGCAAGGAATACAGCGTGCGCCACATCCTGGTGGAAAAGGAGAGTGAAGCAAAAGCCATTGCGGCCAAGCTGAAAAAAGGCGGCAAGTTTGACAAGCTGGCAGAATCCAGCTCCAAGGATGCCGGCTCCAAACAGAAGGGCGGGGATTTGGGATGGATTCCTGTCGGCAACATTCCCAACGCTTTTGTGAAACCGTTTGGCGATGCGCTGCTGACTCTGGCCAAGGGGCAGATAAGCGAGCCGGTGCAATCGCAGTTTGGCTGGCACATCATCAAGCTGGATGACGTGCGCGACCTCAAGCTGCCTTCCTATGAGGAACTCAAACCGCAACTCACGCAGCGCATGCAGCAAAAAGCCGTGCAAAATCTGATTGCCGAGCTGCGCGCCAAGGCAAAGATAGAATAAATCTGCCTCATGAAATAAAAAAGGCAGCCACACGGCTGCCTTTTTTATTTGAAGCAAATACCGATCAAGCCGCCACGCGCTTCTTGAATTCGTTGGTGCGCGTGTCAATCTCGATCTTGTCGCCGATTTCGCAGAACGCGGCCACAGGCAACTCAAAACCCGTATTGATCTTGGCGGGCTTCATCACCTTGCCGGAGGTATCGCCGCGCACCGCGGGCTCGGTGTAAACGATTTCGCGCGTAACCGTGTTGGGCAATTCAACGGAAATCGCTTTTTCGTTGTAGAACACCACTTCGCAGGCCATGCCGTCTTCGACGTAATTGATCGCATCTCCCAAGTTGTCCTTCTCCACCTCGTACTGGTTGTAGTCGGTGTCCATGAACACGTACATCGGGTCGGCAAAGTAGGAATAGCTGCATTCCTTGCGATCCAGAATGACCTGGTCGAACTTGTCATCTGCCCGGTAAATGGCCTCGCTGGGCGCATCGGTGAGCAGATTCTTGAATTTCATCTTCACCACCGAGCCGCTGCGGCCGGAGCGACTGTACTCCGCCTTCTGCACCACCATAGGGTCGTTGCCTATCATCACGACATTGCCTGCGCGTAGCTCTTGAGCGATTTTCATGTTTTATCCTGCCTATACTAAATTTTGAAGCCGCGCATTTTATCAATACTGCGGAAAAAATCCAGCAGATTCAACGCGAGGCTGTTACCGGAAAGTTCCTGTGCCCAATCAATGGCATGTTGCCGCAGCATAGACCGCTGCGCCGAGAAATCGTTCCATCCATCCGAAAGAGCCTGACCACCATTCCACGCCTCCCATAGCTCATGCAGCGCCCGCCCCGCCTCCGGCGGCAAACCGGCGCAGTACAGCGCCATGAAGGCGCGCAGCTTCTGCATGTGCACATTGTCATGCTGCGGATAGATGTGCCAGACAAAGGGCTTGCCCGCCCACTGCGCACGCACGCAGGAATCCTCGCCGCGCACGAAGTTGATGTCGCATGCCCACAGCAGCTCGTCGTAGCGCTCCTGCTCCACGAAAGGCAGCACGCGCACTTGCAGATTGCCGCTCAAATAACCTTTGCCTGCGCACGGCACGGCATCGCCGAAGTACTGCCCGACTTGCGGCAGAATGCGGCCTTCCGGCACCAGGCAGAGTATGGACGCGTTGCCGGCTGCCCATGCGCCCAACAATTCCGGCAGCGCCAGATTCTCATAGCAAAACAACGATATGCACGTTTCTTCCGGTTTGGGCGGCGCCATGCCGATAGACTGCCAGAATGCCTGCTGCTGCGCGGCATCGTTCTGAAACGCATCGCGCCGCGCCAACAGATCGCGCTCCAGCAACAGCCCGCCGGTTTGCGGGGTAAAGCCCGGGAAGAAAAAATACTTGGTCAACGGCAGCGATGGATGCGGTGAAGGCAGCTTATGGCATCCCTCGACCCAGTCTTCCGCGCTCAGGTATTCCAGGTTGATCCATACCGGCTCGTGTTCCTGCGCCGCCATCGCTGCGATATAGGGCTCCGGCAACTCGCAGGCAAACGCCTCGATCACCAGATGCGCGGGCTCCACCTCCGGAAACAGTGAGGCCCAGTGCCTGATCTCCACACCACGGCAACGCTGCTGCGCAAGCTGAGCATCCGCCTCCGGGCACAGCCTGCGGAAACTCGCCAGATCATCCACCCACAGCCGCACCGCCATACCGTGCTCGTGCGCCAACTGCCGCGCCAGCCGCCAGCACACGCCGATGTCGCCGTAGTTGTCGATGACGTTGCAGAAAATATCGCAGCTGGCAGGTTTGCTCATTCCGTCCGCAATGCCTCCACCGGATCCAGCCGCGCCGCGCGCCGTGCCGGCATCACGCCCGCCACCAGGCCAATGCTGACGGCGCTCAGTTCAGCTACCACCGCGAACAGCCATGGGGTATGCACCGGCATTGCCGGGAACAGCAAATGCAAAGCCTGCGCGATGCCGACCCCAAGCGCCAATCCGGCCAAACCTCCCAGCGCGGACAACAGCATCGCCTCGCCCAGAAACAGTATCAGCACCTGCCGTTCGCGCGCCCCCAGGGCCCGCAGCAAGCCGATTTCGGAGGTGCGCTCGGTGACGGCCATGGTCATGATGGTGAGGATGCCGACGCCGCCCACCAGCAGGGAAATGCCGCCCAGAGCGCCGACCGCGAAGGTGATCACATCCAGCACCGAGCCCAGCACTTCGAGCGCTTTTTCCTGTGGAATTATCGTGAAATCCTCGCGCCCGTGCCGCTCCTTGAGCAGCGCGGCGATGGCGCTCACCATGCTTTTCGAGTCGGTGGTGGCTTTGTAGCTCAGGTGGATGTCGATCAAACCGACGCGATTGAACAGCTCCATCGCGCGCGCGGTCGGAATATAGACCATGTCATCCAGATCAAACCCCAGCACCTGGCCTTTAGGCTCCATCACTCCGATCACCCGGAAGCGCTGCCCGCCGATGCGCAGATAGCTGCCGAGCGGGTTCATATCGGCAAACAATTCCTGGCGCACTTTCGCGCCGAGCACGACCTGGGCGCGTGCCTGGCTTGGTTCGTCATCGGGCAGGAAACTGCCGGTCTGCACCTTCATGCTGAAGATGTTGGTCATCTCGTGCCCCACTCCGGACACCATGGTGCGGCGCGTCTTGCCATTGGCGCGCAACTCGGCATTGCCCTGCACGCCGGGGGTGACGTATTCGACATGCGGCAAGCGGCGCAATGCTTGCGCATCCTCGATGGAGAGCGGCTTGACCGAGCCGAACATGCCCACATTGCCACCCTGCGTCTGGGTCTTGCCGGGCTGGATGTTGATCAGATTGGTGCCGAACTGGTTGAACTCGGCCAGCACGAATTGATGCAGCCCCTCGCCGATGGAAGTGAGCAGGATCACCGCCGTGATGCCGATGGCAATGCCGAGACCGGTCAGAAAACTGCGCAGCCGATAGGCCAGGAAGCTGGAGGTGGTAAGGCGAATCAGGTCGGGGAGCAGCATGTCAGGAACGCGCCAAAGCCATCACCGGATCGAGCCGCGCGGCGCGCCGGGCCGGCCACACGCTGAACAGGATGCCGGTGCCGAGGGCAGTGCCAAGAGCCGCCAGCACCGCCCACCAGGGTGCTACCACCGGCAGCGACGGATAAATCCTGCCTATCACCACCACGCCTGCTTCACCCAGTAGCAACCCGGCCACGCTGCCGATGCCGGACAATAAAATTGCTTCGGCAAAAAACAGATTCCTGATTTGCGCGGCGGGTGCGCCCAGAGCTTTAAGCAGGCCGATTTCCTTGATGCGTTGCGAGACCGCGATCAGCATCACGTTCATGATCAGGATGCCCGCCACCGCCAGGCTGATCGAGGCGATGCCGCCGACCGCCAAGGTCAGGGCGCGCAGGATGCGGTCGAAGGTGGCCAGCACGGCATCCTGGGTGATGACGGTGACATCGCGTTCGCCGCTGTGGCGCACCATCAGAATCTGTTCGGCATCGCGCTTGGCGGCTTCGATGGCATCGCGGCTTTTTGCCTCCACCAGAACACGGAACACGCCCGAGGTGTTGAACAGCATGTGCGCCGAGGCGATCGGCACGATGACAATCTCGTCGGTATTGAAGCCCATCGATTCGCCCTGGCTCGCCATCACGCCGACCACGCGAAAGCGCCGGTCGCCCAGGCGCACCCAGGCGCCGACGGCCTGTTGCTGGCCGAACAATTCGCGCTTGATCTTGGCGCCCAGCACGCACACCGATTCGCTGGCATGCACGTCGCCGGCGGGCAGGAACTGTCCCTGGCCCATGTTCATGTGGCGCACTTCGAGCAGTTCGGCAGTGGAACCCAGCACGATCACTTCGCGGTTGAGCGCGCCCAGCGAAACCTGCGTCGAACCTATCGTCAGCGGCGCGATGCGCGATACGGCATAACTGCGCAACAAGGCCTGCGCGTCATCCAGGCTGAGTTCGCGCGGAATCTGCCCGATCAGCATGCCCGGCCCGATGCCCGCGGTCTCGGTGCGTCCGGGAAACACGATGACCAGGTTCGTGCCCAGCGAAGAGAATTGCCCGACCACATAGCGCCGCGCACCTTCGCCCAGCCCGGTCAGCACCACCACCGCCGCCACGCCGATGGACATCGCCAGGATCATCAGCAAGGTGCGTGTGCGGCTGCCGCGCAGGCTGCCTGAGGCAAACAGCAGGACATCAATCAATTTCATGGGCTGCGCCCGGTCTCATCGGTGATCTGCCCATCCACCATGTGCAGCTGCCGCGCCGCACGCCCGCCGATTGCCGGATCGTGGGTGACGATGATCAGGGTGACGTGTTGCGCGGCCAGTTGTTCGAGCAGGTTCAACACCTCTTTGCCGGTGGTTTGATCGAGATTGCCGGTCGGCTCGTCGGCCAACAACACCGCGGGATGCATGCTGGTGGCGCGCGCAATCGCCACGCGCTGCCGTTGCCCACCGGAGAGCTGGTCGGGACGATGATCGGCGCGGTCCGCCAAGCCATAGTTTTCCAGCAACTGCGCCACGCGCGCCTTGCGCTCATCGGCAGGAATGCCCGCCAGGATCAGCGGTAGCTCGATGTTCATCGCGGCCGTCAGGCGCGGCACCAGATGAAACGCCTGGAACACGAAACCGACTTTTTCGCTGCGCACCCTGGCCTGTTGCTCATCGGTCAAATCGGTGACATCCCCGCCATCCAGCCGGTAAGTGCCTGAACTCGGGCGATCCAGCAACCCGATCAGATTGAGCAAAGTGGATTTGCCGGAGCCGGACGGCCCCATGATGGAGACATAATCACCCGCCGCGATGTCCAGATTGATGCCGCGCAATGCGGCAACCTGCTGGTCACCGACAGCGAAGATGCGGCTGACATTCTCCAGTCGGATCATTTTGCTGGCTTGCTTGCTTCAGGCTGCACATGCGCCCCGGCCTTCACACCCGCCTGATCGAGCGACATCACGATCTGGTCGCCTTCCTTCAGCCCGGAGGTAATTTCGGTATGCTCCCAGTTGGCTAAACCCGTCGTCACGGTGCGTTCTTCAAGCACGCCATCGGCAGGCCTGTAAACCAGTACCCGCTTGCCTTCCAGCAAGGCTTGCGTGGGGATGCGCAATACATTGTCGCGGGAGGTATGCACGATCTCCACATCCGCGCTGTAGCCGACCAGTAAATTTTCCGTTTTGGGCAGTTCGACGAACTCCACTTCCACTTCCACGGTGCGCGCCTGCTTCTCCAGCTCCAGCACGTAGGGCGCAACGCGTTTGACCTTGCCCGCAAACGACTTGCCCTTGATCGCGTCCAGGATGATACGGCTGGCCTGCCCCGCCTTGATGTTGGCCGCATCCACTTCGTCAATCGGCGCGCTGACAAACAGGCAACGGTCATCAATCAGGTCTATCGCGGGCGGTGTGGGAATACCGGGCGGCGAAGGCGTGGCGTACTCGCCCAACTCGCCGCTGATGTCGGCCACCACGCCATCGAACGGCGCGCGCAGCACCATGCGATCGAGGTTGGCACGCGCCACCGCAATGCGCGAACGGCTCTGCTCGATTTGGCTACGTGCGGCATCACACCCTGCGCGATTCACCTTGGCAGCCGACGCTTTTTGATCCAGCCCTTCGGCAGAAATAAACCCGCGCTCTTTCAACTGGCGCGCGCGCTCGGCTTCCTTTTCCGCCAGGTCTGCCTGCATGCAAGCCTGCTGCGCCTGCGTCTGCGCCGTGCTGAGCTGTTCCCGCGCCAAACGCTCCTGTGCCCGCAAATCGTCATTCCATAGCTCCAGCAATATCTGGCCGGCGACAACTCGTTGCCCCTTTTTCACCGTCAGCTGGGAAATCTGCCCGCCAGCCGGAGGGGCCAGTTTGGCGCGTTGGCAGGCCTTGATGGTGCCGGCGCGGGTATTGCTGACCGTCGCTTCGACCACACCGCGCTCCACTTTCCACAAAGCGACCGGCAGCGGCTGGGGGCGAGTGACATACCATGCGGCGAAGGCCAGCAGCGCAAGCACGGCAATAAAGGCGATACGGCGCAATGGAAATCCGCGTTTATTTTGTTGTGGCAGAACCATTCAACCTCCTGAACAACCAGTGAAGTACACACTATGCGATACTGCCGACTGATATGAAGATGGCGCAAGCAGTTATGCGTTGCCTGATGGATTATATGCAAACGAAGATTAGCACGGAAGCCAATTGAAAGAATCGCGCCGCCACCGAATATCCCCCGCGGCCATGGGCATGCGCTGGTATCTGCGCCAATTTTTGCGGTTCAAACTTTGGTGCATATTCGTCTACGCCGACGGTTCTGCCGAACTGCTGATTGGATGAGCCGCGCGACGATGAGTGCATCAATACCGGTGTGCCGGTGAACCGTTTATCCGCCTTGATCTTGCGCGTCAGCATGTACCCGTCCATCCCCGTCATGCCGTGTTCAACCCTGCATCCAAGGTAAATCGCAGCGATGCCTATCGTACGAACTGCTAAAAAGATCAGAGGGTATCAAACATTGGGTAAAGCTCGCTCTCTTCTCTCCTGATACGGTCTCCTAGTGCCTTGAGTATCCCTTGGGTATCGGCAATGAAACCAGCGGTATTGGCTGCGATCGCCTCCGGTGTCGCGTACTTGCCGAGATAGCCGGTCAAGGCGGTTTTGATGTCAACCATTTCGCGCTGGAAGCGATCGGCCGTTGCCTTAACTTTCGGATCGGCCTGCATCAAGTTATAGAGGACTATGTCCTCCACCTGCAAGTGCATGGAGATCTTGCGGGCCAGTCTGTCCAGTGCGGCATGTATATAAGCGGATTTGTCTTTCGCCGCCTGCGGATTGAGCAATGGTGTGATTTTTCCAACCATTTCAAGTAACTCCTTATGTTGGTTGCGGTACATATCTGACTTGGCCATGATTCTCTCCTGTGGTTTGCGTTGCAATGGTGCTGCTGTTAAAAACAGTCTTTCATCAAACTTTCGCCGTGCTGGTGGCGTAGCCGTCGATAACCTCCTCCAGTTCCTTGATAGATGCCATCATGTCGTCGCTCAGAGCCCCGAAAATCTCCTCCGCCTGGTGTTTTCGGTTTGCTCAATGATCACACCCTAGCGATCGGACTCCAGCCTGTCCAGCGCACCGATGGGGTAAATGCCGATGCCTTTAACGAATGCCTGAAAAATGACCGGGTCAAAATAGCCCTTGCTCCACTCCGCCATCTTGCGTACGGAGTCTGCCGGCTCCCGGCCATTTTTGCAGGGACGGTTGGAGGTGGTTGCGTCATGCACATTGCACACCGCGCCCATCTTGGCATACAGGCTGATTTGCGCATCCGCAAGTTTTTCCGGATAACCCCTGCCATCCATTTTCTCATGATGATGCAGGCAGACTCCAGTGCGACATCGCTGACTCCGTTGCCTTACAGCAACATTTTATGTCCTTGGGCAGGATGGCTCTATTACCGTTTCAAATTCCACATTTGTCAGCTT
>JAGWMH010000322.1 GCA_028871775.1 Betaproteobacteria bacterium | reverse complement strand
AGAGGCTGGGTGCGATTGCCGCTGAACTGGCGTTCGGTGAAGGCCTGCAGGCGCATGCGCAATCTGCCCTGTTCCGGAAAGGGCAATGAGCCAACACCGCATCTCGTAATGGTACTCACTACCCGTTATGAAGATACACCGCATCGCTTCAGCCGGAACGGCACTCGACTTTGACTCTGCCATCAAGCGCGCTTCAGCGGCCGCCGACGAGCTGATCGGCGAAAGCATGCTGCTGTCCTGGTACGACCGCGAACGCGATCTGGAATCGCCCGCGCATGCCAGCGAGTGCCACGAGGGCTGCCCCATCAAGGGATTCTGGAATTACGCCCTGAACCGGGGCGGGACTCTGGCGGTGGATTTCGACGATGGCCGTTTTGTGTTCTGTTTCCGGCCGTTGGGGGAATTCGCTCCGCCACGGTAAGCGGTGCCGGCCCATGTTTTTTCCCTGGGCGCATGTTGTTTCCTGAGCGGAAATTTTTTCATTTTCAATGGAATATGACGGGCGCATGGAGCTGCGTCTGGAGCAAGCACAAGAAGCAAGAAATGAAGATTGACCGTTTGGATTTTCGCGGGTAGGATTGCCGCCTTTGTCGTTTCGGAAGTCAGGTCAAATGCGCCGAAAACTGGTTGCCGGAAACTGGAAGATGCAAGGGAGTCTGGCCCGGAACGAGGTTTTGCTGAACGCGGTGGTGGCCGGTATGGCGCAGATGCCGGGTGTGGATTGTGCGGTGTGCGTGCCGTTCCCCTATCTGGCGCAGGCGCAGCAGATGTTGCGCGGCAGCCCGGTGAAATGGGGAGCGCAGGATGTGCACCAGATGGACAAGGGGGCTTACACCGGTGAGGTGGCAGCTTCCATGCTGTGCGATTTCGGCTGTCGCTATGTGATTGTCGGGCATTCGGAACGGCGCAGCCTGTACGGTGAAAGCAGCCAATTGGTGGCGGAAAAATTCGCCGCGGCACAGCAGGCGGGGTTGTTGCCCATCCTGTGCCTCGGCGAAACCCTGGCGCAGCGCGAAAGCGGCATCACCGAAGCGGTGGTGGCGGAGCAACTGGATGCGGTGATCAAGCTGCTGGGTGCGCTGTCCCTGCGCAACGCGGTGCTGGCATACGAGCCGGTCTGGGCGATAGGCACCGGCAGGACTGCCACGCCGCAACAGGCGCAGGCGGTGCACGCTTTTATCCGCCAGCGTGTGGCCGGGCATGACGGCCAGGTTGCCCAAGGGTTGGGTATACTTTACGGCGGCAGCGTCAAGGCGGCCAATGCGGCCGAGCTGTTTGCCATGCCGGACATTGACGGCGGGCTGATCGGCGGCGCATCGCTGGTTGCCGAGGAATTCCTGGCTATTTGTAACGCCGGGCAGATTTAATTTTGTGTTGGAGTAGTGTGTGGAAACTTTGGTCTGGGTTGTACATGTAATAGCTGCGGTAGTGCTGGCCGGTCTGGTGCTGATGCAGCATGGCAAGGGTGCGGACATGGGGGCCTCGTTCGGCTCCGGTTCCGCTGGCAGCCTGTTCGGTTCGAGCGGCTCCGCCAATTTCCTGAGCCGCAGCACGGCGGTGGCCGCGACGGTATTCTTCATTACCAGCATGACGCTGACCTATCTTTATGCCAACACATCGCAGCCACAGGGCGTAATGGACAGGCAGGACGTATCCCGGCAGGTGCATAAGACCGCGCCTGCTCAGCCCAGCGGGGATACAGGCGGTTCGCAGTCGAAAGAGATACCGAAATAAAAATAGGCCGATGTGGTGAAATTGGTAGACACGCTAGCTTGAGGGGCTAGTGGCGAAAGCCGTAGCAGTTCGAGTCTGCTCATCGGCACCAGGTAACAAGCTAGGGTTTCCATGACTCTACCAAGTTATTAAAAAAAGCCAGAATGGGTTTATGCGCGCCTTGTCAGCAAGGCGCTGAATAAAGGGGAGGGGCTCAGATGTTGGAAAATTATTTTCCGGTCCTGTTATTCATCTGCGTGGGACTGGCAGTAGGTGTTGCGCCGCTCGTGCTGG
>JAGWMH010000321.1 GCA_028871775.1 Betaproteobacteria bacterium | reverse complement strand
TTCATCCTCACGGGCCTGGATCAGGTCCAGGCCAACGCGCTTCAGGCGCAATTCGAGATCCACCACATTGGCCGCATCCTGCATGCCTTTGGTGGTCTTGCCCTGGTCGTTGATCGCCTTGTAGGAATACAGTGCCACTTTGCTTCCCTATTCCAGTTCCATTTCGAAGGTCAAACAAGGCGACGACGAGCAAACGACGCAGACAGTGCTAGTAGCACGGCTAGGAGTGAGCGAGGAAGTCAACACAGTTTCACCGATGAAATGGAATTGGAATTAGCTCATGCGGTCGGACAGGTCCACCACCCGCGCCACTTCGGACAACGAGGTGATGCCTTGCAGCACGCGCTGCAGGCCGTCCGCCGCGAGCGGGCGGAACCCCTTGTCCAGCGCGACACGTTTCAGTTCGCGGGTGCTGGCGCGGTGTGCCACCAGGTCGTCGAGATCGTTGTCCATCTTGAGCAGTTCCATGATGGCGAGCCGTCCGTTATAGCCCTGATGGTGGCACAGGTCGCAGCCCGCGGCGCGGTACAGCTTGCTTTCTTCATTCTGGCGGATGCCGAACAGTTTGCGCTCCGCCGCATCGGGAGTGTAGGCGTATTTGCAATGGGGGCACAGCACGCGCACCAGGCGTTGCGCGATGATGCCGATGATGTTGCCGGCCATGATGTCCGGCAGGATGCCGATGTCGAGCAGGCGCGGGATGGCGCCGATGGCCGAGTTGGTGTGCAGCGTCGAATAGACCTGATGGCCGGTCATGGCGGCGCGGAATGCCATCTCTGCCGTGGGGTGGTCGCGGATTTCACCGACCAGGATGATGTCCGGGTCCTGCCGCATCATGGAGCGGATGCCGTTGGCGAAATCCATCTTGGCCGCCTCGTTCACCGAAGTCTGGCGGATCATCGGCAGGGGATATTCCACCGGATCTTCCAGCGTCATGATATTGACCGATTCGGTATTGACGTGGTTGAGCACCGAATACAGCGTGGTGGTCTTGCCGCTGCCGGTGGGGCCGGTTACCAGCACGATGCCTTCCGGTTTGGCGATGATCAGTCTGAGCGTGTTGAGTGCGATATCGTCCAGCCCGATCTTGTCGATGGCTACGATGCCCTTCTGCCGATCCAGGATGCGCAGCACCATGTTTTCGCCGTGCGTGGTGGGGTGCGAGGCGACGCGAAAATCAATGGCACGGCCGGACAGGCGCAGCGAAATGCGGCCATCCTGCGGCGCGCGGATTTCCGCGATGTTCATGCCGCTCATCACTTTCATGCGCACCACCATCGCCGGCCAGAAGCTCTTGTGCAGGCTGCGCACTTGGCGCAATACGCCGTCTATGCGGTAGCGGATGCGCAGGAAACTGCTTTCCGGCTCGAAGTGGATATCGGATGCGCCCTGCTGCACCGCCTCGGTGAGCAGCGCGTCAATCAGGCGCACCACCGGCTGGCTGAATTCGGTGACGCCCTGATGCTGCGCCTGGTATTCCATGTCACCCGGTTCGATCTCGTGCAGGATGCCGTCAATCGACAGTTCGAAGCCGTAATACTGGTCAATGGCGCGCAGGATGTCGGATTCGCTCGCCAGCTGCGTGGTCAGGCGGTATTCGTCCTTGAGCAGGGCGCGTAACTGGTCCAGCGCGATGATGTTGTCGGGGTCGGCAATTGCGATGGTGAGATGCTTACTGAGCAGGTCAACCGACAGCGGCAGAAGTTGGTAGCGCCGCGCGATGTCTTTGGGGATCAGCTTGATGGCGGCCGAGTCGATAATCACCGTAGCGAGATCGACGCTTTCCTGCCCCAGGTTTTCCGACAGCACGTCGCGGATGGTGGCCTCGGACAGGAAGCCCAGGCCCACCAGCAGGCGCCCCAGCGGCTGGTGATTCTTGTTCTGCTCCTGGATGGCGATGCGCAACTGGTCTTCGCTGACGACGCCTTTTTCCACCAGCAGCCGCCCCAGGGGTTGTTGAATATGCGTTGTCATGCCGCTTCCTTGTGTCGGCATATCAGGGTGCCGTCAAT
>JAGWMH010000320.1 GCA_028871775.1 Betaproteobacteria bacterium | reverse complement strand
CGACGTGCGGCTGATTATCGTGCGCGCTTCCGATGTGCCGACCTATGTGCAATACGGTGCGGCCGATCTCGGCGTGGCGGGCAAGGACGTGCTCAACGAGCATGGCGGCACCGGCCTGTACCAGCCGCTGGACCTGAACATCGCGCGCTGTCGCATGATGGTGGCGGTGCGCGACGACTTCGATTACGACTCCGCCGTGCGCCAGGGTGCGCGCCTGCGCGTGGCGACCAAATACGTGCAGGCCGCGCGCGAACACTTCGCCGCCAAGGGCGTGCATGTCGATCTCATCAAGCTGTACGGCTCGATGGAACTGGCGCCGCTGGTCGGGCTGTCCGACGCGATTGTTGACCTGGTCAGCAGCGGCAACACACTGAAGGCCAATCATCTCAAGGCAGTGGAAGAAGTCTCCGCGATTTCCTCGCGCCTGATAGTGAATCAGGCTTCGCTTAAATTGAAGCGCGAGGCGATCCAGCCGATGCTGGATGCGTTTGCCAAGGCGATCAAGTAATGAACATCAAACGGCTCTCGACTCAACAAGCCGACTTCGATGAGCAACTCAGCCGGTTGCTGGCATTCGAGGCGACCGCCGACGAAAAACTGGAAGCGACCGTAGCTTCCATCCTTGCCGACGTGAAGCAGCGCGGCGATGCGGCCCTGCTCGAATACACGCGGCGTTTCGACCGCCTCGATGTGAGCGGCGCGGCAGCGCTGGAACTGCCGCAAACCGAACTGCACGCCGCGTTCGAGGGGCTGCCTGCTGCACAGCGCACGGCACTGGAACAGGCCGCGCAGCGCGTCACCGCTTACCACCAGAAGCAATTACAGAGCTCGTGGAACTATACGGAAGCGGACGGCACCCTGCTCGGCCAGCAGGTCACGCCGTTGGACCGTGTCGGCCTGTATGTGCCGGGCGGCAAGGCGGCTTACCCGTCCTCGGTGCTGATGAACGCATTGCCCGCGAAAGTGGCAGGCGTTTCCGAGCTCATCATGGTGGTGCCGACGCCGGACGGCGTGAAGAACCAGCTCGTCTTGGCGGCGGCTTATCTTTCCGGCGTGGATCGCGTATTCACCGTCGGCGGCGCGCAGGCGGTCGCGGCGCTGGCTTATGGGACGGCAACCATCCCGAAAGTCGACAAGATCGTCGGCCCCGGCAACGCCTACGTGGCATCGGCCAAGCGCCGCGTATTCGGCGCGTGCGGCATCGACATGATCGCCGGGCCTTCCGAGATTCTGGTGATCTGCGACGGGCAAACCAACCCGGACTGGATTGCGATGGACCTGTTTTCGCAGGCCGAGCACGACGAACTGGCGCAGGCGATTTTGCTGTCGCCGGACGCGAAATTTATTGCAGCGGTCGCGCAAAGCGCAGACCGCCTGCTGGAACAGATGCCGCGCCGCGACATCATCCAGACCGCGCTGGAGAATCGCGGCGCGTTGATCCATGTCGCCGATCTGGATGAAGCGTGCGTCATCAGCAACCGCATCGCAGCCGAGCACCTGGAATTGTCGGTGGAAAACCCGCAAGCCTGGCTGCCTAAAATCAAACATGCCGGAGCGATCTTCATGGGGCGCTACACCTCCGAATCGCTCGGCGATTACTGCGCCGGGCCGAACCATGTACTGCCCACCTCAGGCACCGCGCGCTTCTCCTCGCCGCTGGGCGTGTACGACTTCCAGAAACGCAGCAGCCTGATCCAGGTTTCCGCGCAGGGCGCGCGCAAGCTGGGCGCAATCGCATCCACGCTGGCATTCGGTGAAGGCTTGCAGGCGCACGCCCAGTCGGCGCTGTTCAGGAAGGGCGACTGACAGGGGAGGGTAATGCAGAATTCAAAACAACATAACTCGCTCTGGAATGTCTATCGGTATAAGATCCAGATCAAAAATCGTGCAGACTGGCTTTTGCAGGTTGGTTATACGACGTTGACGTTGTTGATGAAATCCGGTTTGCACAGCCACGCAAAAGCCGTTTCCTATTCCGCATTGCCGTTCTTGCTGCTTCTTGTTTATCTCATC
>JAGWMH010000319.1 GCA_028871775.1 Betaproteobacteria bacterium | reverse complement strand
CTGCTGAACTGCCATGTTGACTCCTTACAAAAACCAAAAAAATCCAAAGACTACTTAATTTTCAATCCTGCCAGAGCCGCAAAAGGTTTTCTTTCCGGCTCTGGCCAATCCAGGCCTCCCGCTACCGGCTGGCAGGCGCCTGGTGGATGCTTGGGCGCAAACGGCAGGCTCAGCAATATCTCTTCCTCCACCAGGGCAAGCACGTCCATATGCTTATCCGCCTGAATGCTGTCCAACTCATCTTCCTCGATGGAAGACTCATCCAGTTCATCCCCCTGCACCAGCAGCAGACGCGAAACCAGTTTCACCGGGTATGCCAGGGCATTCAGGCAACGCTGGCAGCGCAACTGGCACATGCCATCCAGCGCCACTTCCAGCTTCGGCTTGACATCCTTGTCCTGAAAGCCGCGCACCACATAGCCGATGTCTCCTTCCGGAGCAGCAAGCATATCCTGCAGCCGTGGCATTTCAGACACCGGTATTTCACCGCGCAATTCCCTGCCGTTGCGGGCAAAGTCCAGGCTATCAATGAAATGCCGTGCAAACATGAGGCGCGCATGATATATATTTCGGGTATCACTGTCAAAGAAGCAGATGGAATGAATCCTCAGCCGCTTGTCCTCGCCTCCACTTCGATTTACCGCCGCGAATTGCTGGAACGCCTGCAAATCCCGTTTCAAACTGCCGCGCCCGATGTGGACGAAACCCCGCTCCCCGGCGAGAGCGCCAGACAAACCGCGTGGCGGCTTTCGCGGGAAAAGGCGCGCGCAGTGGCGGCAAATTACCCCGATGCGCTGATCATCGGCTCGGATCAGGTCGCGCTGCTGGGGGAGCAGCAGATGGGCAAACCGCTCACCCATGACAACGCCGTGCGCCAGCTGCGCGCCATGCGCGGCAAGAGCGTGGTCTTTTATACCGCGCTGACCCTGCTGAGCACGCGCTCCGGAGAAATACAGACCGAAATCGCGGAAAACCGCGTAAGTTTCCGCGAACTCAGCGATGACGAGATCGAATCCTATCTGCGCAAGGAGCAGCCCTACCACTGCGCAGGCAGCGCAAAAACGGAAGGGCTGGGCATCGCGCTGATCAGCCGGATGGAGGGCGACGACCCCAACGCCCTGATTGGACTGCCCGTCATCCTGCTGGTGGGCATGTTAAGAAAACAGGGCGTTCCCGTTTTGTGAACCATTCCCAACTATCTGTTGTTACAGGGGGCACCGTGAATTAGGTTGCGATGCACTAACGTTTCTGGTATTAAAGCGCGTTTCAAAATTTTGTTTGCATGTTTTTGGAGAGATAAATGCCGGTACAACCCACCAAGCCAGTCACCCCTTACAAAGCCAAAAAGGGAGAGGCTTACATGAACCCCAAGCAACTGGGCCACTTCCGCACCATCCTGAACGACATCAAGCTCGGGCTGGGCGAAGACATAGACCGCACGGTGCACACCATGCAGGATGAGGCCACCGTGTTTGCCGACCCGAACGACCGCGCCAGCCAGGAATCTGATGTGAGCCTGGAATTGCGCAACCGCGACCGTGAACGCAAACTGATCAAGAAAATCGACGAAATGATGGCCAAGATAGACAGCGGCGACTATGGCTATTGCGAAAAATGCGGCGTGGAAATCGGGCTCAGCCGCCTGGAAGCACGGCCAACCGCAACGCTGTGCATAGACTGCAAGATGCTGGACGAAATCCGCGAAAAACAAATCGCCAGATAGCTTGCCAGTATCAAGGTTCAAATAAAAATCGGCCAGATGGCCGATTTTTGTTTTTGAAACACCGAATAAGCATGTCATTGCGAGGAGCGCCTTTAGCCGTGAGCGAAGCGTGGCGGGACGTGGCGATCCACAACAATATGTTCTTTGAAGCTTTCTGGATTGCTTCGCTGCGCTCGCAATGACAATTTTTGACTTGTTCAGTGTTTCCTTTTCATCATTTGAACAGTGCGCGCAACTTGTCGCGATCCGGCTGCCGCACCACTCCTCTCTCGGTAATCAGCGCAGTCACCAGT
>JAGWMH010000318.1 GCA_028871775.1 Betaproteobacteria bacterium | reverse complement strand
TTGCCGCGCAGTTCAGTTTAGCCGATGCGGAGCAGATCAAAACCATTGAGCGGCGCACCAACCACGACGTAAAGGCCATCGAATACTGGCTGCGCGATAAGCTTGCCGACAATCCGGAAGTGGCCGGCAAGCTGGAATTCATCCATTTCGCCTGCACCTCGGAAGACATCAACAACCTCAGTCACGCCCTGATGCTGCAAGCCGGACGCAATCAGGTGATGCTGCCCACCCTGGACGTGCTCATGGAACGCCTGCGCAACCTTGCGTACCAGCTGGCCGATCTGCCGATGCTGTGCCGCACCCACGGCCAGACCGCCACACCCAGCACGCTGGGCAAGGAAATGGCGAATGTCGTGCATCGCCTGCAGCGTGCGCGCGAACGCTTGGCGCATGTCGAAATCCTGGGCAAGATCAACGGCGCAGTGGGCAACTACAACGCCCATCTGGCGGCCTATCCCGATGTGGATTGGGAAGCCTTTGCCAAGAAATTTGTCGAAGCGCTCGGCATCAGTTTCAATCCCTACACGACACAGATCGAGCCGCACGATTACATGGCCGAACTGTACGACGCGTTTGCCCGCCTCAACACCATCCTGATCGACCTCAACCGCGACATCTGGGGTTACATCTCGCTGGGCTATTTCAAGCAGAAAGTGGTGGCGGGAGAAGTCGGCTCTTCCACCATGCCGCACAAGGTCAACCCGATTGATTTTGAAAACTCGGAAGGCAACCTCGGCCTCGCCAATGCGCGGCTGTGCCACCTTTCCGAGAAGCTGCCGGGCTCGCGCGGGCAGCGCGACCTGCCCGACTCTACCGTGCTGCGCAACATGGGCGTGGCGCTGGGCTACACCCTGCTGGCTTACGAATCCTGCCTGAAGGGCCTGAACAAGCTGGAGGCCAATCCGCAACGCCTGGCGGAAGACTTGAACAACAGCTGGGAAGTACTGGCCGAGCCGATCCAGACCGTGATGCGCCGCTACAACATCGAAAACGCCTACGACAAACTGAAAGAACTGACGCGCGGCAAGGGCGGTATCAACCACGCTTCACTGCAAGCCTTCATCGCCACGCTGAATATTCCCGAAGCGGAAAAACAACGCCTGTTGCAACTGTCGCCGGATACCTATATCGGGAAGGCAGCGGAACTAGCAAAGCGGATTTAGACCGCCCCATCATTCCCGCGACAGCCTTGAAGCAAACCAGCCCGCTTGCGCGGGCTGGTTTGTTTTGAGCGAGTGGCGATTTTTCCTTAACACCCACGGCCGCTCGAACTTCCGGGAAATCAGACCAAGCCTTGGCAGAGAAATTCTATGGGCTGCCCACTGTTCATGTTTAGCAGGAGGAGGGGTTGCACCCACGAGCTGTAGATACTGTCTGCGAGTAAACTGCCGCCCCCCGAATAGCCGTGGCATCCAGCGTATGGCCAGTTATGCTATAGGCCATCCCGGCGCGCGCTGCATTCGCACCGGCGAAGAAGCCGGAAGTTTGCGCTGTACAAGAATACAACCCGCAACCACCATTACTGCTAGAAGCGAAACTGTTAATAGTACCGCCTAAACCCAGTCCATTCCCCGTAAAAGTACCGGAGAAGGAGAGATCGAAGTTTTTGCCACCTATAGCCAGATTGAGTGTACCAATTAAAGCCGGCGTTCCGAAGAACCAAACATCAAGTCCGCCCCCCATCACATTGCCCGGAGCCACCGCTCCCGAAGCAAGCGTCGGTGCCGTTGCACCGGTCAGTGCATAATGCGCCGATCCAACGGTGGGCATGACAGCAGTCGGGATACCCACCACCGCGTGTATCCCCTGGTTCGGCCCGAGCGTAGTCGTAAACAGGCCAGATTGCGTGTCGGCAAGGGTGAGCGTGCCGTAAAAGCGCCCCCAGCCGACGATGCCGTCATAGCCGGATGCCGGGAGGGATACTCCAGTAGCAGGATAACTATTAGCAACGGAATCTGTTCCGGATATCCCGCCAGCCAGCGTGCCGGCTGTAAAATCGGTTACGCTGCCGGGCGAGTGTC